>NZ_FPCB01000017.1:0-174752 GCF_900116815.1 Methylobacterium sp. 174MFSha1.1
CATCCTGGCCAGCGTCAAACGCTTCTGCCTCAGAACACTCGAAGCTGCGCCAGAGCCAACGCCTTTGCCACGAACTTCAGATGCAGGACACTAGTCCCGTGTGCCCCCGGACCGCTGGGTCGACGTAGCAGCAGGCCAGCAGCTTGCGGACCATCGAACTCGCTGTATGACGCTCCAAACGCTTCAACGCGGCTCCTTCCCTGCGCGGGGCATGGGTCCAACTGATCCGTGGAATGCTGCTCGCTGCGGGCTCTCGACATCTCCGTGCGTTGGCCGTTCATGGTAGCACCAAAGACCCGTAAGGTACTGTGGCTATCGTCCACGTCGATCAGCGCAGCAGCTGAAGGATGCACTGGCTCGCGGGGAGCAACAACGGATTGCGAGTATTTCTAAAATATCTATCGCTGTTGAGCACTGAACCAGCGTTAAGGCAGCTGTATTTTCCGTCGAACGGAAGTGATACAGATCGTTGCAGGAAATAATCTCGCCTCTCCCGTGTCGGCTATGCGCCATTAGCGGACCTTCAGCTACAATTACTTGAATATCCGCTATCCGACCGCAAGCTGCCTCTGCACGGAGTGGTCGGTACGGGAGGCTACAAGATCCTTATGCCGGGAACGACGCGCTGGACGCCCGGTCCAAAGCCGATTAGGCCGAGGACGTCCGCGTCCAGGCTTAGCTCGCCAAGGTCGAGATCCAGCTCGACCGCTTCTGCGCCGAGGAGTTCTCGGACCGCATCATAAAGGAAATAGCCGAGCTTCTCGTTGAGCGGGGTTCCCCCTGACGCCGTCAGAGAGTCTGCTGGGCCACGGGCCCTGATATCCGCGGCGCCGCGCTGCAACGACGAACCCACCACACCGGGGATGCTCAAGGCGTAGATGGACGTCCGGGTCTCGTTCGGGCGCTATTTCGAACCGTGGAACGAGGGCCGGTATGCCCGCTGGGCCGGCTGAGAGCAGGAAACTCAGTGCGTCCGCGGAGGGATGCGTCCCACGATCCCGGTTCGCGGCGCCCGTAAAAGGCCCGCATCGCGGCGCATGGGCTGACCTTGGACGCACGAGTGGGCATTGCCTCAAGGTCTCACTCGCGACCAATATGGCACCGCGCTCGCTGACGTGAACCAAATAGTAAGCTGCGGCCGCAACCAGGATACCATGACCCAGTACCTCGTCAGGCGCGCTAACGTCCTCGTCCTCGGCGTGCTGATCGCCATCCTCGCCCTGGTCGGTGCGGCGACCTGGGAGCGGCTGAACGCCTCGCGCGACGCTCGCACCTGGTCGCGGCACAGCTATCAGGTGCTCGACACCACCAAGGACCTCGCCATCGCCTTGCGCGACGCCGAGCGCGGCCAGCGCGGCTACGTCCTCACCGGCAGGGCCGAGTACCTCGGCCCCTACGACGTCGCGCGCGACCGCCTCGGCCTCCTCCAGGGCGAGCTCCAGAAGCTGACCGCCGACAACCCCGCGCAGCAGGAGCGCATCCGGGCGCTGGCCCCGGCCATCCAGCACAAGCTGGAGGAACTCGCCCAGACGCTTCAGGCGCGCCGCGACGGCGGTCTGGAGGCGGCGCTGCGCATCATCAACGGCGACGCCGGCCGCAATCACATGCGCGAGGCCGAAACCATTCTTGCAGCCATGCTCGCAGACGAGCAGCGGCTCCTCGACGAGCGCCTTGTGCAGAACGACGCCCGTGCGACATGGGTGCGCTGGATGGTTATCGCCGGTTCGGTGCTGGCGGTCTTCACCCTGCTCTGGGCGGCCCGCCTCCTGAACCAGGCGTGGTCGCGTTCCTACAGGACCGAGACCGAACAGCGGGCTGTGGCCCTGCGCCTGCGCACCACCCTCGACAGCCTCAGCCAGGGCGTCGCGGTGTTCGGGCCCGACCGCAAGCTCGCGAACTGGAACGAGTGCTTCCAAGTGCTACTCGACCTGCCGAAGGCGATGGTCCGACGGGGCACGACCTACGGCGCCTTCGTCGAGCACACCGGTGAACCCGGGCGTCCCGCTCTGGAGACCGAGGACCAGGTCCGGCACGGAAGCCGAAATCCCCGCGAGGCCGTCACTTACGAGCGAGAGAACGCGGAGGGGCACCACCTGGAGATCCGCCGGACGCCGATGCCCGACGGCGGCTTCGTGCTGACCATCTCGGACATGACCAAGCGCGCCCAGGCCGAGGGCGTGCTGCGCGAGGCTCAGAAGATGCAGGCCATCGGCCAGCTCACCGGCGGCATCGCGCACGATTTCAACAACTTGCTTCAGGTCATCCTCGGAAACCTGGAATTCATCCGGGCAAAGCTCGACGGCGACGCCCGGCTCCAGACGCGGATCGAGCGGGCATCCTGGGCTGCCCAGCGCGGGGCGACGCTCACCAGCCAGCTCCTTGCCTTCGCCCGCAAGCAGCCGCTCGCGCCGTCGGCCATCGACCTCGCCGCGACGATGCCGGACCTGATCCCCCTGCTGCGGCGGACCCTCGGCGAGACCATCGATGTCCGTTACGTCGAAACCGTCGGGCTATGGCCCGCGATGGCCGACGCGGCGCAGTTGGAGAGCGCGGTGCTGAACCTCGCGCTCAACGCCCGCGACGCGATGCCGGGCGGCGGCCGCCTCACCATCGAGCTTGGCAACAAGGTCCTCGACGACGATTATGTCCGCCGGCACGCCGAAACCGTGCCCGGCGACTACGCCATGGTGGCGGTCTCCGACACCGGCCACGGCATGACCCCCGAAATCGTCAAGCGGGTGTTCGAGCCGTTCTTCACGACCAAGCCCGACGGCAAGGGCACGGGGCTCGGCCTCGCCATGGTGTTCGGGTTCGTCAAGCAGTCCGGCGGACACGTGAAAATCTATTCCGAGCCCGGCGAGGGCACGACGGTGAAGCTCTACCTGCCGCGTGCGGTCGGGGCCGCGGCGGCGACGGGCCAGCGGTCCGGCAGTCCGGTCGATCTGCCACGCGGATCGGGAACGATCCTGGTCGTGGAGGACGAGGCGGCGGTTCGCGAAATCGCCTGCGCGATCCTGGCCGATCTCGGCTACCGCGTCCTGGAAGCCGGCGACGGCGAGGAAGGGCTGAGGGTCTTTGCCGCCAACGTCGCGACCATCGACTTGCTGCTCACCGACGTGATCCTGCCTGGCAAGGTGCGGGGTCGCGAACTCGCCGAGAGGGTACAGGCCCTGCGGCCCGAGGTCCGGATCGTGTTCATGTCCGGCTACACCGAGAACTCCATCATTCATCATGGCCGGGTCGACGACGGGGTGCATCTCATCTCCAAGCCGTTCAAGCGCGAGCAACTCGCCAGAAAGGTCGCCGAGGTGCTCGGACCCGCGGGAGCGGAGATGCCCGAGGCCGCGAACGTGGTGGCCTTGCGCCCGGTCAAGGGCACAGGGCCGTGACGTCGACGTCCGGGGCCTAGCGCCGATTGATCGGGCCAGGAGGCTGGGGTGCTAGGGCCTCGCCTGGCGGGCCGGTTCGGCGGCGGGTCGCCCTCCCGGCCATGGCGTATCCGATTGCACGCCGTCCTTCACTCAGGCGCCCCCGGGTTAGGGCGAACGCCAACGTACGACGCCGTCGAACGTCGCACTCTACGCCACGCCACCTGGACGCCGTTGCCGCGTTATCCGACCCGGACCGTTGTCCCGCGCCGGTGCGGAAGGTACTCACGCCAAGGGAGGGGCCATGGACCTAGAGATCGAGAGGCTGCTGCGGCGCGAGCGCGAACTCGAAAACCGCGTCGCCAGGCTTGAAGCCCAACTGGGTGACGGCCTGCGCCGGCCGGACCGTGGGCAGCGAACCTCGGCGGCATCAACCGACCTGCTATTCACGGCGGCGGAGAAGACTCGCATGCCGCAGATCATCACCGACCCCAACCAGCCAGACAATCCCATCGTCTTCGCCAACCGGGCCTTCCAGAACCTGTGCGGCTACGACGCTGCCGAGGTGATCGGGCGAAACTGCCGTTTCCTCCAGGGCCCGGACACGGACCCCGCCGACGTGGCAAAGGTCCGTGACGCCATCGTGGCCCGGCGCGACGTCGTGGTCGAGATCTTGAACTACCACCGCGACGGCACACCCTTCCGCAACGAGCTCTACGTGAGCCCCGTCTTCGACGCGGAGGGACAACTCCGCTACTTCTTCGCCAGCCAGCTCGACGTCACCCGTTTCCGGACCACGGAGGGCGTACTCGCCGAGAGCGAAGCCCGGTACCGGGCGTTGTTCGACGCCGTCGACAGCGGCTTCTGCGTCATCGAGATGCGCTTCGACGCGGACGACCGCGCGGTCGATTACCGCTTCGTCGAGGTAAACCCCGCCTTCGCGGCGCAGACGGGCCTGCACGATGCGGCTGGACGCTGGGCGAGCGAGCTCGTGCCCCGGCTCGAACGCTCCTGGTTCGACACCTACGGCGCGGTCGCGCAGACCGGCCAACCGGTGAGGTTCGAGAGCGGGTCCATTGCGATGGGACGCTGGTACGACGTGCACGCCCTGAGGGTGGGCGACCCCGAGCAGCACCGGGTCGCCATCCTGTTCAACGACATCACCGACCGGCGCCGCTTTGAAAGCCACTTGGAGGCCACCGCCCAGGAGCAGGCCAACGAGCGCGACATGGTCTGGCGAGCCAGCCGCGACCTCTTCGTGGTCTGCGGACGCGACGGCTTCTTCCGCAAGGCGAACGCCGCCTGGACCGAGATGCTGGGGTGGGAGGAGACCGACGTCGTCGGCGCCCGCTTCGACGCCTTCGTCCATCCCGACGACCGGGCGGAGGCGGCTGCGGCCTTCGAGCGGGTCACGGGCGGGCTGGCGCTGCACGACGTCGACGTGCGCGTCCGCGCCAGAGACGGCGGTCATCGCTGGATCTCCTGGAACGCCATTCCCCGGGGGGACCACTTCTACGCCGCCGGTCGCAACGTCACGGAACGGCGGGCGCTCGAGGAGCAGCTGCGCCAATCGCAGAAGCTCGAGGCCGTGGGGCAACTGACCGGGGGCGTGGCCCATGACTTCAACAACCTGCTCACGGTCATCAAGTCCTCGACCGACCTGCTGAAGCGGCCCGGCCTCGCCGAGGAGCGCCGGCTCCGCTACGTCGGCGCGATCTCCGACACGGTCGATCGGGCCGCCAAGCTCACCGGTCAGCTCCTCGCCTTCGCCCGCAGACAGGCCCTGCGGCCGGAGACCTTCGCGGCCGACCGCGCCGTGGCGGCGCTCGCCGACATGGTCGGCACGCTCACCGGATCACGCATCCGGGTCGAGCTCGGCATGCCTGACGGGGAACAGGACGACCTTCACGTCAACGCGGACCCGAGCCAGTTCGACACGGCGTTGGTAAACCTCGTGGTGAATGCCAGGGACGCGATGGACGGCGAGGGCCGCCTGCGCATCGGGCTCCGCCGTGCCTCCCGCATCCCCGCTGTCCGGGCGCATCCGCCGCGGCGCGGCGACTTCGTCGCGGTCACGATCTCGGACACCGGTGCGGGCATCGCCCGCGAGAACCTGGAGCGCATCTTCGAGCCGTTCTTCACCACCAAGACCGTGGGCCAGGGCACGGGACTGGGGCTGAGCCAGGTGTTCGGGTTCGCCAAGCAATCCGGCGGCGAAATCACCGTCGAGAGCGCGCTCGGCGAGGGCACGACCTTCACCCTCTATCTCCCGCGGGTCGGCCCGTCACGCGCCGCCGCGCCGGTGGAGGAGCCGGAGGCGCTGGCCGAAGGGCACGGGACCCGGGTCCTCGTCGTCGAGGACAACCTCGATGTCGGCGCCTTCGCCGAGCAGGCCTTGCGCGAGCTCGGCTACGTCACCGTCTGGGCCAAGGATGCGCATCAGGCGCTCGCCGAGATCGAGCGCGACTCCTCACAGTTCGAGGTGGTGTTTTCGGACGTGGTGATGCCAGGCATGAACGGCGTCGAGCTCGCGGGCGAGATACGCCGGCGCCGGCCGGACATCCCGGTCGTGCTGACCTCCGGCTACAGCGACGTGCTCGCCGCCGAGGGCACGCACGGCTTCGACCTGCTGCGCAAGCCCTACTCGGTCGCCGATCTGTCGCGCATCCTCCGCCGTGCCGTCCAGGACGCCTGCGTCGGGCTCAGGGGCGGGGCCTGACACCGTGTGGGCTGCCGCGGACACCGGTCTCGACTCGATCAGCTTGACCGTGCGAGGGGCCACCGTGGGCGAAGGACTGCTCAGAGTGGACAGTCGAAATGGGCTGCAGCTTGTTGCCGGACGCTACTCGTCGCCGATGCGATTGGGGTGGTCGGGCCTGGCGACCGCCTGCAAGGTGCGCGAGAGCTGTTCGACCGAGTAGGGCTTCTGCAGAAGTTCGAACCCGCCGGTGCCGGTCTGGGCCAGAACGTGGCTGTAGCCGGAGGTCAGGATGACGGGCAAACCGGGATGACGCCGTCGGATCTCACGGGCAAGATCAACGCCGTTCATGCCGGGCATCATCACGTCCGTGAACACCACGTCGAACCGACCCGCGTCGTCGGCCAGCTCCGCCAGAGCTTCCCCGGCATCGGCCGCCCAGACCGTGGCAAAGCCAAGTTCGGCCAGAGCCTGCGTGGCGAACGTGCCTACCTCGACGTTGTCCTCGACCACAAGCACGCAGGTGCCATGGCCATCCACCACGGGCGTCCGCTCGCCCCGTTCCGGGGCCTGGATCGCGCCACCCACGCGGGGAAGATAGAGTGTGAAGGTCGTACCTTGCCCGACCACGCTCTCCACCACGACCTCGCCCTGTGACTGCTTGGCGAAGCCGAACACCTGGCTGAGCCCAAGGCCGGTGCCCTGCCCGACCGCCTTGGTGGTGAAGAACGGCTCGAAGATCCGTCCCAGCGTCTCCTGTGTCATGCCGATGCCGGTATCGCTGATCGACACCGCCACGAACGGTCCATCCACCGCAGGGTGGGCGCGCACGGGCGGCATCCGCTCGACGGCCCGCACGCGAACGATGAGTTGCCCCTCGCCCTCCATCGCGTCGCGCGCATTCACGGCCATGTTCACCAGCGCCGTGTCGAACTGGTTCGGGTCAGCGTTCACGAAGCAGTCGTTCTCCGGCAGCTCGGTCACGACCCTGATGCGCGAGCCGGTGAGCGTGCCTAGCATTTCGGAGAGTACCCGCACGCTGTCGCAGGCTGCGAACACCTTGGGTTGGAGTGTCTGCCGCCGTGCGAAGGCGAGGAGCTGGCCGGTCAGCTTCGCGGCGCGATCCACCGTGTCGGAGATCGCCTCGATGTAGCGGCCGCGCCGTGCCTCTGCGAGATCCGGGCGCTTCAGGAGGTCGGTGGAGGACTTGATGACCGTGAGGAGATTGTTGAAGTCGTGCGCCACGCCGCCGGTGAGCTGGCCGATAACCTCCAGCTTCTGCGACTGCCGCAACACGTCCTGCGCATCCTGAAGCTCAGCTTCCGCCCTGAGCCGCGCGCTGATGTCGTGAGCTTGGTGGAAGGCGCCGAAAACCTTGCCCGCCGCATCGCGCAGGGGCGTGTAGGTGATCTCCCAGCATGGCTGGCCGAACTCGGCCCGGCCGAAGACGGCCTCGACCTTGTACGCTTCACCGGCCAGCGCCCGGGCCATATTGGCGCGCATCACGGCGGCTTGCTCGGGGATGAACAGGTCGGGGAAGATGTCGCCGACCTTCGTGGTGAAGCCGTTGACGCGGAAAAACTCGTCGTTGTGGGCCTTGTTGAAGGCGATCAGCCGATACTCCGTGTCGAAGACGCAGATCGGCGCGGTGTCGGACTGGACGATGTTCTCGTACAGGTCGCGCTCGGCGGTGCGCGAGGCGAGGCGCTGGTTGGCATCGAGGTGGAAGCCGATCAGGTCGGCAAACATCTTGAACATGCCAACGATGGCAGGCGTGTTCAGCTTGGCGGGCTTGGGGTCGATGGCGCAGAGCGTGCCGAAGAACGTGCCGTCGGGCAGCACGATGGGCATCGAGATGTAGCTCTGAAATCCGTAGCGGGCGGGCGTGTGGTGGCCGCAGAAGGCCGGGTCCTCGGCCACGTGGTCGATCACGACCGCGGTGCCGCTCTGCCGGATCTCGTGGCAGATGGTCGTCTCGAGGCTCAACTCACCGCCAGGCTTGAGGCCGAAGGCGATGTCATCCTTGACGGCGCAGGCGACCCAGCGGTCATCGGTGACGCGCGCGATGGCAGCGAACCCCATTCCGGTGGTTTGGCACACCACGTTGAGGATCGTGGGCACGGCCGCGATGCTCTCGACCGCGACGACGTCGGTGAGGAAGCCTTGAAGGAGCGTCGAGGCAGGTCGAGGGTCGGCCATCGATCAGCGACCCGGACGATCGTCTGCACGGGCCGCTTCGTGGGCTGCCGGGCGCCCATCCGTGGTCGGCGCATGGTCACCCTCGATGAGAAGGCGCAGTCCGGCTCGCGCCACCTCGTTCGCGTTCGAGTGGTCACCCGATGCGACCTGAGCGTTGATGGAGGCGGTCAACTCGGTCGCCAGGGAGACGTTGCGGGTCGGCGTGTTCGGCATGCCAACGGTCTGTCACGCTCGGTCGAGACCGTCAAAGGTTGCCAACCGGACACCCCGGACCCGGAAGGAGGAATGCGGTGGGATGGCCGCGAAGCGGTCACCCCGAAAGCCCGAACGGTCGGGAGTAGACCCTCTCACAGTCAAGCGAGTTGGGTTTTGACCTTGGGCGGCCTTCCTGTGCCGCATCGCGTCCGAGACCTTGTCGCGTCGGTAGGGTTTCTCGAAGCCCTTCTTCCGGAGATCGCCGGGGCATGGAAGCGTTGGCGTGTCGCCGTGTCCGGGTAGCCCGCCTCACGAAGAGGTGGGCGCACCTCCCTTCCTGGCGCGCCGGTGACCGTCTAGAGATGGTGCAGGCGGGTCGCTCGCCGAACGGGGTATCTCGCGAGACGAGGCATGATGCGACACGCCAAGCTTGGCACGGATGCTGGACGGACCGGCTCACTGCGGATGGCGGACCTTTTCCGTCTTTACGACTGGGCGTCAACGCCTTTGGGGAAGCGGGAGACCTGGCCCGCGGTTTTGCGTACCACGGTCGACCTGATGCTCGCGTCGCTGCACCCGATGTGCGTCATGTGGGGACCTGAGCGCATCTTCCTCTACAACGACGGCTATGCCGAGATCCTGGGAGCGCGCCACCCCAGCGCCCTGGGCCTCCGGACCGAGGACGTATGGCCGGAACTGTGGGACGACCTCGTTCCCCTGATCGACCGAACCTTCCGAGGGGAAAGCTGCGCGTTCCGCGACCAGCCCCTCACGATGATGCGCAACGGCTTCGAGGAGCAGGTCTGGTACGACTTCGCCTATTCGCCCGTTGGCGACGAGCGAGGCGAAGTCGTCGGCCTGCTCAACGTGACATCCGACTGCACGGCCCGGGTCGTCGCGCAGCGGGAGCGCGACGCGGCCATTGAACGGTTGCGCGCGAGCGAGAAGCGGTTGGCGGCGCTGGTCGAGGCGAGTTCGGACAGCCTGTACTCGATGAGCCCGGATTGGCAGGAGATGCGCACCTTGCAGGGTCGCGGCTTCATCACCGATGCCGACGCGCCGAGCGTGCGCTGGATGGACGAATACCTGCTCCCGGAGGACCGGACCGACGTCAGCGACAGGATCGCGACGGCGGTCGCGCGGACCGAGCCCTTCGAGATGGAGCACCGGGTGCGCCTCGCCGACGGGAGCACGGGCTGGATCTTCTCACGCGCGGTCCCCGTGAGAGACAGCGAGGGCCGCGTCACGGAATGGTTCGGCATGGCCGCCGACGCGACCGCGAGGCATCGCGCCTTGGAGCAGTTGCGCGAGAGCGAATCCTTCATGCGCGGGGTGCTCGCCGCCTCCAGCGACTGTATCAAGGTGCTCGACCTCGACGCCAGGCTCACCTTCATGAGCGAGGGCGGCAAGCGCGTCATGGATGTCTCTGACTTCAACGCCGTCGCCGGGTGTCCCTGGCCGAGCTTCTGGGAAGGCGAGGGCAACCTCGCCGCCAAGGAAGCCGTTGCCGCGGCCAGGGCGGGCGTTGCTTCCGGATTCCAGGGCTACGCCGACACGATGAAGGGCAACCGCCGGTATTGGGACGTGCAGGTCTCCCCGATCGTGGGAGCGGATGGGAAGCCCGAGCGCATCCTGTCGATCTCGCGCGACATCACCGACCTGAAGGTGGCGGAGGAGGCGCGCGCAGTGCTGGCTCAGGAACTGGCCCATCGCATGAAGAACTCGCTCGCCATGGTGCAGGCCATCGTCACCCAGACGCTGCGCCAAGCGAAGTCGATGGAAGAGGCCCGCGCGGCGGTAGGACAGCGCTTGTCCGCCCTCGGCCGGGCGCAGGACATCCTCACCCGATCAAACTTCACAGAAGCCGACATCCACGACGTCGTCGCGGCCGCCATCGACCCGTACCGAGTCGTCGGGGACCGCATCTCCTGGTCCGGCCCGCCCCTGATCCTCACCTCGCAGCGGGCGCTCGGCCTCTCGCTCGCGGTCCACGAGTTGGCGACCAACGCGGTCAAGTACGGCGCCCTGTCGAACGAGGCTGGCCGCGTCGCGATGTCGTGGCGGTTCGAGGATGGCGCGTTCGCCTTCGATTGGGTCGAGACCGGCGGGCCTCCCGTCGTCCCGCCCGGGAGCCGGGGCTTCGGCTCCAAGTTGATCGAACGGATCGTGGCAGCCTATTTCGAGGGGGAGGGCCACCTGGATTTCGACCCGGCGGGCATCAGGTTCAGGCTGACGGGCGTGCCCGGCAGCATCGCGGTCGAGGCATGATGGTTCGGGTTGCATAATGGGACAGTCCTTCAATCCGGCCGACGTCGCCGTCCTCGTCGTCGAGGACGACGCCCTGCTTCGGGCCGAGGCCGTCGACCTCTGCATCGAGGCGGGCTTCACGACCTATGAGGCACGGAACGCCGACCAGGCCATCCGACTCCTCGAACGCCATTCCGAGATCCGCGTCCTGTTCACCGACATCGAGATGGAGGGCTCGATGGACGGCTTGAAGCTGGCCCACGCCGTGCGGGAGCGCTGGCCCCCGGTCGCCATCATGGTCACGTCGGGGCGGCGCAAGGTGACCAAGGAGGATTTGCCCGACAATGGCCTGTTCTTCGCCAAGCCATACCCGCCGGACGATATCGTCAAGGCCCTCAACGGCATCGCCGCACAGGTCATGGGCTAGCCCCGGCCCGGGGCGAACCGATGCCCCGACGAAACCGACGAAGGCGGCGTCCGGGGCCACCGCCCAGGACGCCTCTGACCTGCTCAGGGAATGGAGACGAACCGGGACCTGTGATGCTATGCGCGCCGGCAGGAGAGACGACATCCGCCCCTCCTCTGCCCGGCCGGACGGTGATGCACCGACTTTCGGACCTCTGATCAAGGTCGTACGATAGGTCGCACAGTTCCTGATCTCCACCGAGACCGACGGCAGTTAATCGGACGGCGAGTCATCAGCGCTGAAAGTGCGGATGAACCCCGTTTGGATACCGTTTGACGCCCTTGTTCAGCCGGCGGTGCGGCGATCTGATGCCCCCGAATAGGTGCAGGCGGTACCCTTGCACGTGCGCTTGGCCTCGTAGAGAGCCGTATCTGCGTTACGAAGGAGTTCTGTTCGGCTCCGCGCTTCCCCACCAGACCAGGCGACCCCGATCGTCCCCGTGACGCTCGCAATTTGCCCAGGCCCATCCGCCACGATGCGGAGGCTGTGAAGCAGCCTTTGCACCAGGGCCTCAATGGCTCCTCGACCCACCGTCGGCGGGACCAGAACGGCGAACTCGTCGCCTCCAAGCCGTGCCGGAACACACGAACTCAGGTACTCGGCACGGAGCTGGTCCGCCACGCGGCGCAGCACTTCGTCGCCTGCGGCGTGCCCCAAAGCGTCGTTCACGTCCTTGAAGCCATCGAGATCGATCAACAGCACCGCAAATTCCGTATTCCTGGCGTCGGCTTCCCGCAGGCGGCTGTCCAAAACCCGGTTGAACTCCGCCCGGTTGGATAGCTGAGTAAGATCGTCGGTGCGAGCGGTCTGTCGTAGCTTTTGCTCCATATGATACTGCTCGGTGATATCCTGAAGCAGGCCCATCAGCGCGACAGGCCTTCCCTTCGACACCTCGATCTCCGCGAGGCAGCGAACTCGTCGGCGGTTGCCCTTTGCCGTCATCAAGTCAGCATCCAGCTCGAAGGGCAGACCCGTGTTGAGCGTGCGCATCACCGCGGCAAGAAACGCGCTTCTATCCGGCTCCGGAAAGAAGCTCATAATCTCGTCATTCGGCACACCGCCGCTCACGGGCAGCTCATGGATCGCGAAGATGCCGTCTGACCAGGTCGCGGCGCGGAGTCCGAGATCGTAGCGCCAGGAGCCCATCACGGCCATGCGCTCCGCCTGTTTGAACTGCCGCCGCTCGCGCTCGAGGTGCTCGACGGTCAGGCGTCTATCCTCGGCCGCTTCGGCCGCATGTAACGCGGCCATTCTCGCCTCAAGAAGCGCTTCGGCCATGCAGGCCAGTTCCGAGAGAACCTCCACATCAGAGGCGCAGGGTTCACGAGGCTTATCGTCCAGCACGCAGAGGGTGCCGACGACGACCGCATCACCGCCGGTCTGCATGACCCGGACGGGCACCCCGGCATAGTAGCAGATGTTAGGGGCGCCAATGACAAACGGACTCGACGCGAAGCGTGGATCGAGTCGAGCATCGGCCACGGTCAAAGGTGCTTCGGTCTCGAAGACAACCGGGCAAAATGCTCCGGCACGAGGCGTCTCGGACGCCAAGGGACCGCATCGCGCCTTGAACCATTGCCGTTCAGGGTCGATGAGCGTGATCGAGGACATGCGGGTGCCGAGCATGCGCTGAGCGAGCTTCGCCAGAGCGTCGAACTCGCGTTCCGGGGCCGTGTCGAGCAGCGCGATCTCAGCGAGCGCCTTCTGGCGCACCGCTTCTCGTTGGCTGTCTGACATGTTCCCTCGCCACGTTCCTCCGCCATAGCTACCTTGGCACTGATGAATGTCCCGTTCCTAACGTTTTGACCAGGAGCCGCCACCGGAGTGATCGAGTCGGCTCGGCCGAGTTGAGGCAAGTCGGTAGCGTCCCTGTACATGTCACCCATGGCTTTGCGCCGAAACAGAGTGAGCCAGTGGCAGCTCTGATGCTTATCGCGATTGCGCAACATGTGACAGCGCTGGCAGCGCGCCGCCAGGTTGGTATCCTGAATATTGGCCGTGTCGTGGTTGCGGCGGGCTACCGTCGGCACCATCAATGCGACGAAACGCGGGCGAGCAAGTCCTCATCACGCGGCCGCTGCCGGAACCGGTGATCCTCGCGATCGAGACAAGTCGAGTTTGCAGCGTATTACCACCAATCATTGCCGAGGCGGGAAACTCTCTGCAGGTGCGGGTGGTCACATATCACGCACCGGACCTGCGTCCTGCGGGAAAATCTAGCTTGTCCAGAATTGAACACGACTTAGGCAGAACGCCGACCGCGCGGCGGACCGGAAGCGTTTTCCCCGTCACGGAAACCCGGCCCGCCGGTGACGCCAGCCGAGCGGCCATGAGGCGGCAGGCTGGTGTGACTGTTGGGTCAATGTTCGGCTGCTAATCCGGTTCCGGCAACACAACGACCGCCAGAGATTCAGAATCTTGGCCGGCTCCGTTCTGAGGGAGCTGCGATTGCCCATCGCACCACGCAACACCTGCTCGATGGATTTGCTCCAGCTTGATGACAGACGTGTCGAGCTCACCCGTATTGTGTCCGAAGGGGGGTTCAACAGCGAGATTTACGACCATTGCAAGTGCAGCGTCGGAAAATAATATATCGACATTCATAAGTAAAAATCTGATCATAAATGATATTAATTCAATCCATTGCCCTCTGTTTGATGGCGAATATCGGTGATCGAGGGTGCGGCATAAGGGTATAATTGTAGGAAAACGGAATTTTCAATTTGACTGTGGGCCTGCGGTGGCGCAGCAGTGTCTGCCGCCTCCGGAACGAGCGCATGCAACGCGAATGGAAAACGTGGCCGCAGATCGCGATCATGGTGCTACAACAGATCAAGAATTTTCCTTGCGGCCACAATCTGCTTTGGATTGAATTCAAAGATATTGATGATGATAACAGCATGGCTAGTTTTGTAATGGACACAGAAGAAACATCTGATGCGGAGGATGTAATGCTTGCTGATTATGTAATTATGATATTGAAAAAACTCAGAATAAAATACAAAATATCTTCTGTTAGCATTCATTAAATAACAAACAGACGTGCGAGAGAGAAAATCTTCTTCAACGCGGCGCGGGGATGTAAGAGCGCCAAGCAATTCCAACGAAGCGCTTGCACCTCATCATTAATGTTCGCGGTAATGAGGTCACGAGATCGATCGTAGACAAAGCGGATTATCCTTGAGGGTCACCGATCTCTCTTGAGCGAGTTTTCTCGAGCCAGGCATCCTAGATAAGTTTGCATGCGCGCCTGGGCGATGGCCGGAGCGGCGCAGTTTGACAGTACTGGCTCAGGGGAGGATGGAGTACCGACCTGCCTTCTCATCCAGCACCCTCGCCGCCTGCCTCAATCGCGCCACTAGTGCTGGAGGGGCGCAAGGTGATGTGGAAGACACGCGTCTGATTGACGAAGTTCGAGATGCGTTCGCTGCATGTCATAGAACTGTTGAACAAGATGCCAACGGTACTCAATTTTCTGATCTGATTACAAATAATCTGTGCCACCTCACTTGAATAATCCCCAATGCAGGCGCAGGATGCCGCCATCGCCAGCCGTTTTAACCTGTAGGCACTGGTGGCTGAGAGAGACGTGCGCTCCCGCCTGCATCGCGAGGAGCGCTGTCATGGCGATGTCATCTCACAAGCGTTTCACAGCTTCAGAATACGATGCCTGGCTAATCGAATCATCGCGTCAAATCATAGTAAAATCTCGTAAGCTGCTAGAGCAAACCAGACCACTTATTGCCATTTATAATTTTGGACCCTTTAAGCCTTGTGTTTGTAAATGTGAGGCAGCGAAACTAAAATAGATTAATCGCAAAATTATTTTGAAAATTGCTTTGGCAGAAGAAATATGAAAGAGCGCTTAGGTGGAAAATGCCAGAATTGATGACACAGGCGCTTATTTTTATTGTGTTAAATTGTAGAATGCAACCCGCTCCAGAGCCTCCTGGAAATCAACATACATTCCTTCTTGAGGAACATGAAGACCCTTCTCCCATCGTTCAACAGTGAACCACTCACCAGTCAACTCGCCAGGATCTTCTGCCTTCCAGGATCGTACTCGGCCGAGCCGCTTCCCATCGCGATAAACCTGCCTCACGCTCGAATGTTTGTCGGAGCCGGGCTTCCATTCTTCGTCGTATGTGATGGGCATCGTTTTTCGTCTCCCACACTGAACGCCACGCCCACTGTCACTCACGGCAGGTGGGTTCGCTTAACGCAACGCGCTTAGTGAGCTGAAACGACCATGGTCGGGCAGAAATTTTCACGCATCGGTCTTGTGAGAGGCGGGGGAGCGGCTGCGATTCGCCTGATTTGCTTTGTGTTAATGCACCTCGATGTCTTTCGAGATAAGGGCACATCATCGCCAACACCTGTTTTGCCCCTTGGCGGCTGTGAGACATGCGCGCTCCCGGGTTACACGAGCGGAGCATGCGATGCCGCGTTTCTTTTTCGACATCCAAGACGGCCAACTGATCCCCGACGACGTGGGAACCGAGTTTCCTAACGCTCATGCTGCCCGCGATGCCGCCATCCGGATTCTGCCAGATATCGCGCGTGAGGAAATGAGCCTGGGTGGAAGCCGGCAGGTTGCGGTGCTGATGCGCGACGAGACAGGGCAGGCATTATTCGCAGCCTCTCTCATTCTTAGCGCGGAATGGTTGATTGACACAGTCTGAGATTTTAATGTATGGCAGCATTACCTAACACGCGATGGCCAAATTTGCTGCTTCAATTCCTGCTGAATTTTTGGCTGCATCGCGATTTTATTCGATGGGAAAAAGCTATAGTAATTTTGTTGAAATATTTAATCGCCCATGATGGGTTGGCGATTTGAGACGCCCTTGGATCTGTATGCCGTTTTCCTTGCGAATGCAGCGGAGTTCGTTCGTATCGTCGCCGACCTTGTGCGATCTCATGCCCGTCGGCACGGCGGCGAGCGGAGTCCGCTCGAACGCGCTTTGCGCGTCGATAGCGTCCCGGGCTCGCTGGAGAAGCGCGATTGTCGACGTCCATATTGCTCAGCTTCTATGACCAGCAGCCGTAGGGAAAAAAATTCTCATGGCCTACAACTTCATTGGCCGCACGGTGATTTTTTGAGTATTTTCGGATTTGAGTTGCTATCCGCTCACTGCACACCATATACGCACTGGTGTCGTGGCGATGGGCCAGGACTGCACCGGAGGGCGCCATGCCCACCGACTTTCCTTCTCGCCGACAGCGTTCTCCAGATTACGGTCGATCGACCCTGCGTGCCGTCATCGTCAACCTGCGGCTCCGTTTGCTCGGCTGGCGCATCGAACAGGCGCTTGAGGAACGCGATCACATCAGGCTCCTGTGCCACCTGAATGCCTGGGCCGAACTGCATCGTCGCACGTCAGAAGGATCAGGTCCGCGAGTACTGCCAAGTGCGAACGGAACAACCACAGTCGAATCCAAGGACGTGTTTTGCGATCGCGCACGCGACATCTTGTCGAGGATTGCACGCGAGGAGCGGCGTCTCGACAGGATCGTCGGCCGGCTGAAACTGGCACGCATGCAGGGAAACCGTCGCGGTTATGATCGCTCTCATGCTGTCGGCCAAATATCCTATGATCGCACGGTGCGCCTTTGGCAGCAGATCTCACTATCGTTTCATTCCAGGAGATAGTCGTGCCCTACGGTGCTGAGGTTATCGAACAAATCGAGCGGGATCACAGACGGATCGGCCGCCTGCTTCAAGCCATCGACAATGGTCGCTGGTGGAGTGCCGACGAGCCTGGACGAGCCAGCCTCGAGACGATCAGAGGCGCGGCAATGCAGATCCATGAAGCGACGATGCTGATTGAGCGATTGCTCAGCGGTATCGGCACGAGCTCCACGCGTGACCGGAATTCTTTGGCGTCGTTGCCGGCAGCTATGGCCACTCCTGGTCCCTGAACCTCGTTCGCGCAAGGAACGGGACGTGCGTGGGTCCAGTGCCCCGCATATCAAGGTGTCGAGGCCATGCCCTCCTTCCGCCGGCTCCGTCGGCGGCGGTCCGAGAGGGTCCCTCGGAGCACCCGCGTTCGCATCCCGGCGGCGAAGAGCCAGCAACGCAGCACAGAGGGTTGGCTGGATGACGGATCGTCCGATCGAGCTTGACGAACGGCGCGGCATGGCCGCCCAGAAGGCGACGAAGGTGCGCCGCAGGCGAGCTGCGGTGAAAGCGCAACGTGCCGGCCTCGTCGCGCGCCAGCACGACCTGGAAGCCCACCTGTTCGCGGCCGAGGCGACGACATGGCCGGAGGCCGCCGACAAGGCGAAGTATCTGCTCGAAAGGTTCGCCGCGACGTTCTCCTGCGATGATCCTCGCTTGCAGAGCATGGTCGCCGCCGTGTTGTCCGACTTCGCGCGTCTGTCGGGGCCGACCGAGCCCGAGGCGCAAGACTCGCAGGCTCCCACCATCTGACCGGAGAAGTCCAGATGACTAGCGATCGAACTCGTGGAAACCGTGAAGCCAAGAAGCCCAAGAAGGAAACCCCGAAAGTCATTGCGGCGGCACCGAGCACGAAGGGCCAGGTCGTGGCGAACGGCAAGCCCGGCGTAAAACGGTAGCCCGTCCGGGCTCGAACGACCGGCTGAGTGCCTCGCCGTCCCGGAGCGGCGACAGGCGGCCGACACCCGATAGCCGGCTTTCGAGCCGGAGGTGGGCGTGGCCGTCACGCTGCCATCCGGGCTGCGACATCGAACCCATGCAGCGATGGTCCGAAGATCGCCTCGGTCTCACGAAGCGGCGCGTCGGCGAGCGGGAACATCCCGCTCCTCGATCGCTATACGGGCTTGGCACCCGATCTCGCCCAAGCGGGTAAGGACCATCGGTGCCGATTCATCGCGCGAAACCAATGGCGTGTCGTCATGGTTTCCGCGCGCCTCTCGTCCGGCTGCGCACACGATGACGAACTCCGATCGACCATTCAGCGCCTTTTCGGTTTCGATCTGCCGTTGATGCTCGCATCGCCTCCGCTCGGGTCAAAGGGAACGATGGGACCGCCGCAGCCCGTGCAGATCGAGGCACCGAGCTTGTTCATGCGCTCGTCGCGCCTGCGGTCGGCCTCCCTTCTTTTCCTCGCACGGTCCTCGATTTTTGCGGGATCCAATCTGACCTTGGAAGCGGATCCATCGACGGATTGCCCGGAACCGGTCCCGGCACCGGCCGGGCGCGCTCCGGCGCTGGACCAAGTGCTGGAGAGAACACCCGCGCAGATCAGCGTGGCCAGAAACACCACTGCATTATTTTGACGGTTCATCGAGAGACCTTCTAAAAACCCACTCTATCATGTTTTGGCATGAAAGGGTGGCGGCTGGATTCCGACGCCGTTGCGGGTTTTCGGCCCGTCGGGACCACGACGCCCAAATGCCTGCCACCACCGCGAATGCCGCGATGGGAGGGAGCGACCGGCCTATGCCCCTGCCGGGGGCCGGTTGTCGCTTCGATGATCGCGTTCCAGTCCGGCGAACGGAAAAGCTCTTTGTTCGTGCTGTACAGATCGCCCATTCGTGTCATGGATCGTTCGAGTGCAGCCACGTGAACCGGAGACGCGAGCCGACCCGCGTTCAGGGAGAGCGCGACCCTGCCGTCCCCCGGAGACACGCGATGCGCATCCACGTCGGCTGTGAAATGACCTACGACTTCGTGCAGGACACGCCGGTCGTCACGATGCTCAACGTCCACGCGTCGCGGTTCTCCGATCTCGAGCGACCGGATTATCTGCTGACGGTGCCGGCCGTGCCCCTGGAGGGCTATCGGGACACGTTCGGGAATTGGTGCAACCGGCTCGTCGCGCCGGCCGGGCGTTTCACGCTCAAGACCGACACGGTCGTCCGCGATCACGGCAACGGGGACATGACCGACACGGTCGCACGACAGGAGGAGGTGCGCAGCCTGCCCGTCGACACGCTGCTCTACCTGCTCGGGAGCCGGTACTGCGAGACCGATCGCCTGTCGCAGACTGCCTGGGACCTGTTCGGCGCCATGGCACCGGGATGGGCGCGGGTGCAGGCGATCTGCGACTACGTTCACGATCGCATCGCCTTCGGCTACGAGCATTCCCGGCCCACCCGGACGGCGCTGGAGGCCTTCGAGGAACGTCGCGGTGTCTGTCGCGACTACGCCCATCTCGCGATCGCGTTCTGCCGCTGCCTCAACATCCCGGCTCGCTACTGCACCGGTTACGTCAGCGACATCGGTCTGCCGTTGCCGCATGCTCCGGGAGATTTCGCGGCCTGGATGGAGGTCTTCCTGGGCGGCCGCTGGCACACCTTCGATCCGCGCAACAACAGCTCGCGAATCGGCAGGATCCTGATCGCCTACGGACGCGACGCCGCCGACGTGCCCCTGACGCTCACGTTCGGGCCGAACACCCTCGTGGATTTCCGGGTGACGACCGAGGAGGCGACGCCGCTCACGGCATGAGACGATCCGGCCCGGCCCGTCGGCTCGCGGGCTCGCGCGGGTTGCCCCTAGTCACGGGGCGGCTTGCAGGGCTGCGCTGCGTTTCGGGGCCGGATCAATCTTCGGTCGTGGCGGGTTGACGCCGTGCCGCATCTGCCGCGGTGCGGAGCGAGACATGATCAACCTGTTGCTGTCCTCGATGATGCTCGCGATCGAAGCCCAGAAGGTGGTCGAGCTGCGAATGGTCCGGCTGGTCCGGGGCGGTCCCGAGGGGTGGGCCGAGGCTCAGTCGATGGTGACGGAGAAAGTCTCGGCGGCCGGCGAGGCGATGGTGACGCTCTCGTCCGGCGGGTCGCCCGAGACGGTGGTCGCCCGCTACCGCGAGCACGTGGCGGCGAACACCAAGCGGCTCGCGGCGCCATGACCACCTCGGGAGTATCCGCCTCAGGAGTGACCGCAACGAGCGTCGCGATGAACGCGCAGCGCCTGGTGGAGACCGAGCACCGACTGACCCTCGCCGATCGCGCGTGGCGGGCCGAGGTGCAGCGGCTCCATGGGCCCGACGGCGTCCTGCTGCACGGCTACGGCCCCCTCGGCAGGGGTGAACCAGGGACGCCGCAGCGTATGGCGTACGAGGCCCGACGAGCCGCCGTAGCGGCTTGGCGGCAGGTCAGGACCCGCGGAATTTCCGCGGCATGATCGCCGGACGAACGCGTACGCTCGCCCTTCCTCCGGCATCCGTCGCCGTGCGAACGAGCCGGGCAGGGTCGCTTGCAGACCCTCGGAGCGTCCGGACCTCGGGTGGCTGACCGCCGGACGGTCGTCCGTGGAATCTCCAGGGATGTATCCTGACACCCTCACTCGGCGTATGCCGCGTTCTCCGGTACTCCCGACATACCGTTCGCGAGCACCCACGAGGGACCGGAAGGACCGCCGCCGTGCCGGGCGGCGGTCTCCACCGGCCCCAAGGAACCTGGACCCTCCGCGATGACCGAACCCGTAACGCGCCGGACGCCCGGCAAGGAGCCCCGGATCTCGACCGGCGTGCCCGGTCTCGACGACGTTCTCTGCGGCGGCCTGACCCCGAGCCGGCTCTATCTGCTGGAGGGCACCCCGGGCACGGGCAAGACCACCATCGCGCTCCAGTTCCTCCGCGAGGGGGCGGCCCGCGACGAACGGGCGCTCTACGTCACCTTGTCCGAGACCTCGGACGAACTCCGCGCCGCCGCCGCGACGCACGGATGGTCGCTCGACGGCATCGACCTCTACGAGCTCGTCGACGAGATGGGCCTCGATCCCGACAGCGAGCAATCGATCCTGCATCCCTCCGAGCTCGAACTCGGCGAGACCGTCAAGGACGTCATTGCCCGCGTTGGCGAGACGAAGCCCGACCGGGTCGTGTTCGACAGCCTCTCGGAGCTGCGTCTGCTCGCTCAGAACCCGCTGCGCTACCGGCGTCAGATCCTGGCGCTCAAGCGGTTCTTCGCCAAGCGCGCCTGCACGGTGCTGCTGCTCGACGACAAGACCTCGGAGACGGGGGATGTCCAGCTTCACAGCATCGCGCACGGCGTGATCTCCCTGGACCAGATGGCGCGCGAATACGGGTCCGAGCGGCGACGGCTGCGGATCGTGAAGATGCGCGGCATCAAGTTCAGCGGCGGCCACCACGATTTCGCCCTGGAGACCGGCGGCATCCGGGTGTTCCCGCGCCTGATCGCGTCCGAGCACCACGCGGCCTTCGACCCGGTGGCCAAGTCCACCGGGTCGGCCGAGCTCGACCTGCTGCTCGGTGGCGGCCTCGTACCCGGAACCAACATGCTCCTGCTCGGGCCCTCCGGCGTCGGCAAGACCACGACCGCGGTCCGGTGCATGAAGGCGGCGCTGGAGCGCGGCGAGACGGCGACCTACTACCTGTTCGACGAGGGACTCGCGACCCTGATGACCCGGGCGGCCACGCTCGGCATGGATCTCAGACCACATGTCGAATCCGGGCGGCTGACCATCACCCAGATCGACCCCGCCGAGGTCTCGCCGGGCGAGTTCGCCACCATGGCCAGGGAGGCGGTCGAGAAGCGCGGGTCGTCGGTCGTCGTCATCGACAGCCTCAACGCCTACCTGCACGCGATGCCGGGCGAGGAATTCCTGATCCTGCAGATGCACGAGTTGCTGAGCTACTTCAACCAGCAGGGCATCACCACCCTGCTGGTCCTCGGCCAGCACGGCGTCGTCGGCGAGGTCCGGACGGATGTCGACCTGAGCTATCTCAGCGACGGCATCCTGCTGTTCCGGTTCTTCGAGGCTCAGGGCATGGTTCGCACCGCCCTTTCGGTGATGAAGAGCCGGGTCAACGCGCATGAGCGCACCATCCGCGAACTGAAGCTGTCCGAGGGCGGCCTCGAGGTCGGCCAGGCGCTCGAGGACTTCGAAGGGGTGCTCACGGGCCTGCCGGCCTACCGGGGCAAGGTGGCGATGCTGACGGGCCAGGCTCCGGCGGGTGGCGAGGCGTGAGCATGCCGGTCGCGCACGAGGAGCGCATCCTGATCCTGGCGCCGCGGGGGCGCGATGCCGCAGTGATCGGGCAGGTGCTCGCCGGGACCGGCACGCCCGCACAAGCCTGTCCCGACCTGACGGGCTGGCTCGACGGCCTGCGGGCCGGCGCTGGTGCTGCCCTCGTCACCGAGGAGGCGCTGGAAGGTGACCTCACCGACCTCTTTGCGTGGCTCGATGCGCAACCGGCTTGGTCGGATTTCCCCTTCATCGTGCTGGCGACCCGCCAGGCCGCCCGCCGCTCCGAGCGTGCGTCGCAGCGGCTCGCCCGGCTCGCCAATGTCGTGCTGCTCGAGCGCCCGGTGAATGCCGAGACGCTCGTCAGCGCCGCGGCCTCCGCCCTTCGGGCGCGCCGCCGCCAGTACCAGGCTCGTGAGCATCTCCTGGAGCGCGAGCGGGCTCAAGCGCAGCTCCGGCTCGCCAACGAGGATCTCGAGCGGCGCGTGGCCGAGCGCACGCGGGAGGTCGAGACCGCTCACGAGACCCTCGCCTTCGCCCTCGACGCCGCCGGCATGGCGTCCTGGGACCTCGATGACCGCACCGGCGCGGCGCGGCGCTCGCCCCGCTTCGACGCCGTCTTCGGGTACGGCGAGGCGGGCCCGCACTGGGACAGAGAGAGCCTGATCGCGCACGTCGTCGAGGAGGACCGCGACATCGCCGAGCGCGCTTTCGCGGCGACCCGCGAGACCGGCACGCTCGACCTCGAATGCCGCATCCGGCGCGCCGACGGACAGGTGCGCTGGATCGCGCTCAGGGGCCGAGTCCGCGACGAGGGCGATACGGCGACGCGGATCGCCGGCATCCTGATGGACCGCACCGACCAGCGCTCCACCGAGGAGGCTCTGCGCCAAGCCCAGAAAATGGAAGCGATCGGGCAGCTCACCGGCGGCGTGGCGCACGACTTCAACAATCTGCTCACCGTCATCGTCGGCGGGCTCGACATGATGCTGCGTCGGCCCGAGCAGGTCGAGCGCGTGAAGCGCCTGGCCGAGGCGGCCATGGGCGCGGCGAGGCGCGGCGAGCAGCTGACCCAGCAGCTTCTCGCCTTCTCCCGGCGCCAGATGCTGCGGCCGCAGACGCTCAACCCGAACCGGCTGCTCCTGGACTTCAAGCCACTCGCCGAGCGGGCGGCCGGCGGAGCCGTCGCGCTGGCCTTCGACCTCGATCCCGCGATCGATCCGATCCGCATCGATCCGGCCCAATTCGAAGCGGCGGTGCTCAACCTCGTCGTCAACGCGCGAGATGCGATGGAGGGACGGGACGGCCCCGCCCGCATCGCCGTGACGAGCCGGAACATCCACCTCGGTACCTCGGCCGTCGCCGACAAGGGGGTGCCGCCCGGTCCCTACGTGACGGTGTCGGTCACGGACACCGGCAGCGGCATCCCGTCCGACGCGCTCCCGCGCGTGTTCGAGCCCTTCTTCACCACGAAGGAGGTCGGCAAGGGAACGGGGTTGGGCTTGAGCCAGGTCTACGGCTTCACGCGCAGCGCCAACGGCTTCGCACGCATCGAGTCCGAGGTCGGGCGGGGCACGACGGTCAGCCTGTGCTTCCCACGCTCGACCGATCCAGCCGGCGAGGAGCTTGGGACCGGGCCGGTCAGCGCCATTCCACTCCGCCGAGCCGGCGCGGGCGAGACGGTGCTGCTCGTGGAGGACGACGAGCCAGTGCTCGCCATGGCTGTCGAGAGCCTGGAGGAACTGCGGTACCGGGTGGTCGTCGCACGCAACGCCGCGGAGGCGCTGGAGCACCTCAGGGGGGTGGAGCGCATCGACATCCTGTTCTCGGACGTGGTGATGCCAGGCGGCATGAACGGCTCGCAGCTCGCCGTCGAGGCGCAACGGCTCCGTCCCGGCATCAAGGTCCTGCTCACTTCGGGCTATGTCGCCAATCTCGACGAGGGGCAGGTCATCGGGCGCGGCGAGCTGCCGGTGCTGAGCAAGCCCTATCGCCGCGACGAACTCGCCCGCTCGCTCCGGCTGGTGCTTGGCGGCGAAAGACGCTGAAGGCGTCACCAATGACGATCCGGTGCCAGCCTTCGGAGATGCCTCCACGATCGTCATCCAATTATTTTCTGATGTATTATATTTTTATGTGAAAGACCGTAAAATAATCAATCTAGCGGATGAAGCTATGGCTTATCATTAAACACGCACTTAAACAGTGCCGCAAACAATAGTCAAACATGCCTGAAAACAGATCGGCTTGATCTCATCACCGGCGTCTCATTGATCAAAAATGAGTTACAGCTTCGACATATCGATCGGCATATGATCATCAATGCTCCGCGATCGCGCCAGAATAGGTAGTAAAACTTGGTTTTATCCCCATCAATGACGTTACAGTGCAATGCAACGCAGCCCTTTTCTTTCGATAGGCTACCGAGCTCCTATGACGACATCGATCGGCGAGGAGATCGGCCACGGCGCGAAGAGGCCCGACGAGGCAGAGGGTACAATCATGGCATCTTATGTCGAAGCGGACAGCTGCGCGATGAGGCCACCTTTGCAAGATTTCGTATTAGAAAACCGAACGCGCAAAAAGTTTTTTCTCTGCGCCCTTGCTAATTCGCCTGATCCGAACCATATGAGACGAGCTGATCATTGGCCGGATTGCCGGGCTTTTCGTTCCGCTTACCCCGGGCGTCCGCTCTGTTATTCTCTCCAGATCTGCCGATAGTCGGAGCTTTAGCGACGCTGTGGCGCGCTGAGTTCATGAATGCACCTGGGAAATATGGAGATGACGATGAGCGTCGGCACCGTGAAATGGTTCAACGTGCAAAAGGGTTTCGGCTTCATTCAGCCGGATGATGGCACCAAGGATGTCTTTGTCCACATCTCAGCAGTCGAGCGGGCTGGCATGCAGACCCTTACCGATGGACAGAAACTCTCTTACGAAATGGAAACCGATCGCCGCAGCGGCAAGCAGTCTGCCGGCAATCTGCAATCGGCATAGAATTCACTATATTGGGGTGAGGGCATATTTGTCCTCACTTCCATCGCTTAAAGTTAAGGCGTAGTAGATTTTTAAGCAAAAAAGCGACGTGAATTTTGAGAAAGCCTATAATTCGTTCTCTGCGTTGTAGCAATCAAGCTGTCGCCGCTTCTCGGCAATCGATACTCGCAATAGTTTGGCGACCAGCATCGCGGCGTCAACTATCCGATCGCACCTACTGCGATCACTCGGTCCACGAACCGCACTGACACGCCTCAAGCCGGTTTTTGTCCCCAATCCGATCCCTCGTCAGGAACCGAGCCTGAGCCATGGGCAAATGCAATGAAGCGCCTCTGGGTGAAAGGCTGGGTTCCGCCTCCGCGGCACGTCAGGCCTTGCAAGCCTGGTTTCAGGCGGGGAGCGCCGAGAACGACCTGGCCTCTGCGGCCAGGCAAGCCGAACGGCGGGCAATCTTCGCAGCGAGAGCTATTCGTCTGGCCGAGCGAGAGAGAGAAAGAGCCGCTTGAAAAGCAACTCGGATTATCCAGGAGGCTGGAGCAGAAGCCCAGCAAGTGCGTGAGCGCGAGCTTGCGGCGGCTGGGAAAATGCGGCGTGCTTCCGATGCCGCAGTCGCTAAAGTTAAGCTGTGTGCCGAACAGAAATCCGCGCGAGATGCCCGCGAAGCGCAAGCTCGGATGTGGTTGCAATGCATTTTGGCGGAACTAGCAGATCTTCCCGATCATGAACAAAGGATCAAGTCACGTGTCCCATAAATTCAAGCTGCGCCAACAAGTCCGCATGGTTCAAGGTGGCTTCTCTGACAGGTTGACGAGCAGCGGAGATACTTTCGAAATCGTGCAGCTCATGCCAGAGGATCGGAGTGGGGAAGCGTCGTACCGTATCCGATCTCGCATGGGAGATCGCGCTGTCAGAGAAAGTGAGATTGCCGCTATTTTCTAGTGAATCAAGCCAGCGATGCGGTAGATCATAGCGTTTATAATATATAACTTATCGGGAGAAAATTTTCATGGCAAAGAATTTCATCACTGGTTCAGCGCGCAGTCCTTCCAATGAAGAATTTCGTCGGCGCATTGAAAAATTAACGGAAATGCCCTCATACGCTGGGCTTCCGGCAAATAAGCATAAACAAAAATCCTGGAAAAAGCCATTTGCATGGCAGCCGCGGGAGCGTCCTTTGGACGGCACCGGATAAGCAATTTAACATATCCTGAAAAATGGATGGCTTATTTGTCCTTCTACCCTGCAAGCGCCGTGGTGAAGCTCACCATGCTCTGAAAGTATTCCCATGCCCACTCAGCGCGTCGATGCCTCCCCTGTCGCAACAGGGGCACTCGGCCTCGACACCATTCTGGGGGGCGGCTTCGCGGCCAACCGTGCCCACCTGGTCGAGGGGCGGCCGGGCTCAGGCAAGACCACGCTCGCGCTGCAATTCCTCCGCGACGGGGCACGGCTCGGCGAGCGCTGCCTCTACATCACCCTCTCGGAGAGCCGGCGCGAGCTCGCCTCCGTCGCCTCCCGCCACGGCTGGTCGCTCGACGGCATCGAGATCTTCGAGCTGGTGCCGCCCGAGCTCAGCCTCGACCCGCGCCAGCAGCAGAGCCTGGTCCATTCCTCCGACCTCGAACTCGGCGAGACCGTGCGGCTCGCCATCGCGGAGATCGACCGGATCAAGCCGCAACGGGTGGTGTTCGACAGCCTGTCGGAGATCCGCCTGCTCTCGCAGAGCTCCCTACGCTACCGCCGCCAAGTGCTGGCGTTGCGCAGCTATCTCCTCATCCACGACACCACTGCGCTCCTCCTCGACGACCTCACCGTCGACCAGTACGACCTCAATTTGCACAATCTCTGCCACGCGGTGATCCAGCTCGAGCAGCTCGCCCCCCTCTACGGCGGCGAGCGCCGGCGCCTGCGGGTGATCAAGATGCGCGGTACGCATTTCCGCGGCGGCTACCACGACTTCGTCATCCGCCGCGGCGGCCTCGCGGTGTTCCCGCGCTTGGTCGCGGTCGAGCACGGCCATCCCTATGAGGTCGACCGCCTCAGCAGCGGTAATGGCGCCCTCGACGCGCTGCTCGGCGGCGGCCTCGACCGGGGCACCAGCACGATGCTTCTCGGCCCCTCCGGCGTCGGCAAGTCCTCGACCGCGCTCGCCTACGTAACGGCGGCGCTGGCGCGGGGCGAGCGCGGGCTGATCCTGAGCTTCGACGAGCCGACCGGGATCCTGATGCGCCGGGCTGCCGGTCTCGGTATGGACATCGCGGATGCGGTCGCGGAGGGGCGCCTGCGGGTCGAGCAGATCGACCCGGCGGAGGTTTCGCCGGGCGAGCTCGCCGCCATGGTGAGCGACGCTGTCGAGCGCGAGGGCGTGCGGCTCGTGCTGATCGACTCGCTCACCGGCTATCAGAACGCGATGCCGGGCGAGCAGTACCTACTGCCTCAAATGCACGAAATCCTGACCTATCTGAACCAGCAGAGGGTGACGACGCTACTCGTGTTGGTCCAGCACGGCTTGGTGGGACAGATTTCGGCCGCGATTGATCCTACCTACCTTGCTGACACCCTACTTTTGTTTCGGTTCTTCGAGGCGGATGGGCACTTGCGCCGGGCGGTGTCGGTGATCAAGAAGAGGATCGGACCGCACGACGACACCATCCGGGAATTCTGGATTGATGCTGATGGACTTCACGTCGGCAGACAACTCATAGATGCATTGTGGCAGTGAGCGTATGTTCGTTGTCGCTTCTCTAGAGTCTTATTATCAGTATAAAGAATATATATTGCTTCGAACATAATTTAAGATATCGAAATCATACAACTGATACGTGGCGCTAATATATCGTATAATGATTCTATTAAATTGACTTTATCTGCCAAATCTGTGTGAAATATACATAATTCTGTTATTGAATATTTTTATGCGCAAATGAATGTCTGGTAAAAATGAACACCGGACGTTCCCAATCCGAAAGCGAATGTCCGCAAGGGGTCAATTTTGAACCCTGAAAGCAAACCTCCTTCCTGAAACGCCGCGGCCAAGTCGACCGCGGCGTCCAACTCATATCTCGGTCTGTTCAGACAGGATCAGCGCGTCATCGACTTCGATGCCGAGGTACCGCACCGTGCTCTCCAGCTTGGTATGGCCAAGCAGCAGTTGGCAGGCACGGATGTTGCCAGTACGTTTATAGACCAGTGCGACCTTCGTTCGCCGTAGGCTGTGCGTGCCGTAGGCTGCGGGGTCCAGGCCGATCAAGGCGACCCACTGGTCAACAAGCCGACCGTAGTGTCGCGTCGTGAGGTGCTGACCACGCCGAGAGCGGCTCGGGAACAGCCAGTCGCCTGCTCGTAGGCTGCGCGAAGCCAGCCAATCCGCAAGTGCCTCGCGTGTGGGCTCGGTGATCTCGAAGGGCACCGGCCTTCCGGTCTTCTGCTGGCACACCGTCGCGCGGAGGCGGACTGCATCGCCGAGGTGAACGTCGCTTACGCGTAGGCGAACAAGATCGCACCCACGCAGCTTGCTATCGACGGCAAGGTTGAAGAGGGCGAGGTCTCGCGTGCGGTTGGCGAGCTGCAAGCGGGTTCGCAAGGCCCAGATGTGCTTGGGCTTCAGAGGTGGTTTCGGTCCGACAATACGGCCACGGTTCCAAGGAACACGCGTGGTAGACGGAATGGTTGAGGTTTCCTGCATGACGAGCTCCTGGATTGAGGAGCAAGTCAGGAGACATCTGCCGATGCCGCTGAGCCTAATGCTGATGGCGGTTTGGTTCTGCAAATGCCGAGAAGAGAGTCGCGGAAGCTGATCGAGCAGCTCAGACCCGATAGTGCATCGATGAAGGCGAATGCACTCTTGCAGCCTATGACCGACTGCCCAGGTCCCCTCCCCTTCCGCTCCGCGGGTACGCCCGCAACCATGTGCAGGTACGTGACCATGCCTCAATGGACCCGAACCATGCCTCCAACGGACATGCAGACGGTCGCACACTGAAATCTTGACAGTGCTCGCAGCCAGCATGCCACCTGTTCGGTAGGCGCCAGGAGTTCGCCCCCGGCTTGTTCTGGGAAGTCAGGTCCGCGACGAACCTTACAAGCCCCGTCGCGCCGGTGGCGCGTTGGACGTCCGACCTTGTCACAAGGAAAGATCGAGCTGCTGTGCCTCGTCATCACCGGACGGTGCCTGCAGCGAAGAGAGCCCTGCACCGATCAGCCGCACGCTCCGGCGCAAGGGAAATGCCTCGCGCAGCAGGCCGAGGCTGACCCCTTCCAGCGTCGCGCGGTCCTCCAGCGCAACCGGCAGCGAACGCGCCCGGGTGATCTGGGCAAAGTCCGAGAACTTCAGCTTAAGCGTGACGGTGCGCGCCACAACTGCCTTCGCGGTCGCCACCGCCCACACCTTGTCGAGGCATGGCTGTAGGCGCTCGGCGAGCACCGCGTACTCGCTCGTATCCTGCGAGAACGTCGTTTCTGCGCCGATCGATTTGCGCTCGCGGTGCGCCCGCACCGGTCGCTCGTCGATGCCACGCGCCACTTGGTGATAGTAGTCGCCCGCGCTGCCGAAGGCCGCCCGCAACTCGTCGAGTGAGCGTGCCTTGAGATCGGCGCCGGTCTGAATACCCAGGCGCCACATCTTCGCCTCGGTCGCCGGTCCGACGCCGCGAAACTGGCCGATGGGGAGACCCTCGACGAAGCTCGGCCCCATCGCCGGTGTGATGACGAACAGCGCGTCGGGCTTCCTGTGGTCAGAGGCAACCTTGGCCAAAAACTTGTTGTAGGACACGCCCGCCGAAGCGACGAGCCCAGTTCGAGCGAGGATCGTGGCGCGGATGTCCCTCGCGACCTCGGTCGCGGTCGGCAGGCCCTTCAGGTTCTCAGTGACGTCGAGGTACGCCTCGTCGAGCGCCACCGGCTCGATAACAGGCGTGTGCTCCTCGAACACAGCACGGATCTCGGACGAGACGGCCTTGTAGGCATCGAAGCGGGGCCGCACGAACACGAGGTCGGGACAGAGCCGGCGCGCGGTGGCCGACGGCATGGCCGAGCGGACACCGAAGCGCCGTGCCTCGTAGCTCGCTGCCATCACGACGCCGCGCTCGCGCGAGCCGCCCACCGCCAGCGGCCGATCCCGCAAGCTTGGGTCGTCGCGCTGCTCGACGGAGGCATAGAACGCGTCCATGTCGATGTGGATGATCTTGCGCATGGGCGTGGAGCTGAAACCGCATCCCCTGTTGGCGACACGCGCGCGGTGCCAACTGCCTCGAAGTTCAGCGTTTGTTCCTGCTCAAGCATGTGCGGTCAAGGGGCCGTAGGCCGATACCAACCCGGATCGGCGCTTCAGTCCTCAACAGCCAGTGTCCAAAAAACCTGACAGGCAATCGAATGCCTGGAAAACGCTCGGAACCGAGCTTTCGCCTCGCGCGCCGCGAGGGACAGCTTAGTGTCACTGTCTGCAAGACCCTCTCATCGTCATCGGTCCCCTCCCCTGCCCTGGCATATTTCCAGCCGCCACACGCAAGGCAGTGACGATGTTGCGGCGGAGCAGGGGCATGGATGCTGCGCAGTTCTTTGGCGGCGACCGAACCGCCCGCATGATGTCGGAGGCCACACCTCGGTCCGTTCGGCTCCGCGCCAGTTCCGGACCTTCGGCGATCGCGCTGAGAATCGCTGCTCAACGCTTGATAGCGGATCTTCGAAGTCGGTCGATCGCGCGTCTCGAGCTCGGATGTTTCCGAGTCCGAGGCGAGATCGCACCGCCGGAACCCGCCACTGTCCCTCGACCGTCGGCCCGGGACCAGTCACGCAGCGGCGCGGGGATCAAGGATCCCACGCCTCGCTGAGGGCTCGCCGCTCAGGACCTGCCGAAGCCGTAAAGCGTCGCCGGGTTTTCGACGAGGATGCGCCGCCGCGCGGCCTCGCCAGGAGCCCAGTCGGCGAGGAGGTCGAATAGGCCGGCATCGTCCGGCATGTGCTTCTCGCCGCGATGTGGCCAGTCGCTGCCCCAGACCATCCGCTCCGGCGCCGCCGCCGCGAAGAGCTTGGCGACCTCGGTCGCGTCCGCATAGACCGGCGGCCCGCTCGTGGTGTTGAGGTAGGCGCCCGACAGCTTCATCCAGGTCCGGCCGCCATCGAGCAGCTTGCGCACGACCGGGACGGCGCGGTGGTTCAGCCCCTGCCCGGGCAGCAGGCGGGCGAGATGGTCGATGACGAGCGGGGTCGGCAGGCGCGCCAGGACCTCGGCGTGGTCGGCGATCTGGTCGCCGGTCATGTAGACCTGGACGTGCCAGCCGAAAGGCTGGACTTTCCGGGCCATCGCCTCCAGGCGCTCGGCCGTGGTGACGCCCCAGGATTGTGGGGTCACGAAATTGACACGGATCCCGACCGCGCCGCGGGCTGCCATGTCTTTCAGTTCGCCCTCCGTGACGTCGAGATCGACGACCACGACGGCGCGGGCTGAGGCGCCGAGCTGCGCCACCCCGTCAAGGGTGGCACGGTTGTCGATGCCGTAGGTCGACGGGGTCACGACGACGGTGCGACTCGTGCCGATCCGCTTCTGGAACAGACGGTAGGCCGCGACGTCGCTGTCGACGACCGGCTGTCCCTTCCAGTGCGGCGAGGCGGGGAAACGCGTCGAGAAGATGTGGATGTGCGAGTCGCAAGCCTGCGCCGGCACTTCGGTCTTCGGCCTCTCGGTGCCGGTGGAGAACGGCACGGTGCCCTCTGCCATGGCGGGATCGCCCCGTAGCCCCATGGTCGCAGCCGCGCCGAGTCCGGCGGCCCGCAGGATGTCGCGCCGCGACAGGTCGAAGGTCCTCACAGCATGTCCTCCCACTGAAAATCGGTGGCCGGGCTCAGAAGCCGTAGAGCCGGGCCGGGTTCGTCACGAGGATCTTGGCCTGCATGGCCGGATCGGGCGCCCACTCTGCCAGGAGGTCGAGGAGGCCCGCATCGTTGGGCTTGGCGTCGGCCGGTGAGGTCGGATGCGGCCAGTCGGAGCCCCAGACCAGCCGCTCGGGGGCGAGCGCGACGTAGGCGCGGGCGAGCCGGCCGCGATCGGCGTAAAGCGGTGGGCCCGATTTCGACAGGATGTAGGCGCCGGTGAGCTTCACCCAGGCGCCGCTTTTCGCGATCAGGTCGGCGATGACCCGGAAACCCGGATGGTCGGGCCCGGCGGGTTCGGGCAGATGGCCCATGTGGTCGAACACCACCGGGACCGGCAGACGCTCCAGCACCTCCTTCAGCTCGACGATCTTCTCGCCCTCGGAGACGAGCTGGATGTGCCAGCCGAGATCGGCGATCTTGCGGGCGACCGGTTCGAGATCGGTGATCGGGGCGCCGCCCGGGAGCCGCGTCCCGAAGCGCACGCCGCGGATGCCGGCCTCGTCGAGGCGGCGCAGTTCCTCGGGAGTGACGCTGGCATCGAGCATCGCGACGCCGCGGGCGCTCGGCCCGAAGGCTTTCAGCGACTCCACCAGCAGCCGGTTGTCGGTGCCGTAGGTCGAGGGCTGCACCACGACGTTGCGGGTCAGGCCGAGCCGGCGCTGCAAGCTCTTGTAATCCTCGACGCTCGCATCCGGCGGCCGCAGGGTCGCGGCCGGCGCCGGGGGGAAGCGGGCATCGTAGATGTGGTGGTGGCAGTCGGTGGCGTTCGCCGGCACCGCGATCCGGGGCTTGTCGGTGCCGCCGGACCAGCGCACCGCCTGGGCGGCGGCCGGGCCGGCGCCGAGGGCGAAGCCGGCCGCCAAGGAGCCAGTTGCCAGGAGCGCGAGGTGGTCGCGCCGCGTCATCGTGCTCATCGGTGCGCTCATGTGTGGGAGAAGAGAGGCTGTCCGGGAGCCGGCATCGGCGCCGTGAGGATGCTGCCGGTGGCGGATTCGGTGATGAACAGGGTTTTTCGGTCCGGCCCGCCATACGCGACGTTGGTGGTCGAGAGGCCGGCAGGCGACCTCACACGCAGCAGCGGCTCGGCCACCGGCGAAAGGCGCCAGATCGAGCCGAAGCCGGTATGGGCGACGATCAGGCAGCCCTCCTCGTCGAGGGCAATGCCGTCCGGCCCGCCCATTCCGCCATGAAGCTGCGCGAACACCCCGACCTTCGACACCAGCCCGCTCGTGCCGAGCGGGATGCGCCAGATCTGCTGCGCGCGGGTCACCGCGACGAACAGACTCTTCATCGCGGTATCGACCACGATGCCGTTGGGGCTCGGCACGGTATCGATCAGGCAGGTCAGCTCGCCGGAGGGGCGCAGGTGGTAGACGCGGCCGGTCGGGTCCTGGAGACCGGTCTGGCCCTGGTCGGTGAAGTAGAGATCGCCGTTCGAAGCGAAGGTCAGATCGTTGACGCCTCGGAAGCCCTCCGAGCCCGCGGTCTCGAGGAACGGCGTCACCGATCCCGTATCCGGATCGAGCAGCATGATGCCGTTCTTGTAGCAGGTGATGAAGATCCGCCCGTCGCGGTGGATCTTCAGACCGTTCGGCCAGCCGCCATATTCGGTGACGAGGTCCCAGGCCCCGTCCGGCGCGACGCGGAAGATGCGGCCGTGCGGGATGTCGGTGACGTAGAGCCGGCCCTGGCGGTCGAAGACCGGACCTTCGAGGAAGGAGTCGATCGCCTCGCCGCCCCGGTTGGCGTTGGCCCAGGCTGTAGGCTTTCGCACGCGGTAATGGTCCGGCAGGCGGGTGAAGATCTCAGCCGTAATGGTCGGCGGGGGAGCGAAGAACATCGGGCGCCTCGAAAGGGTTAGGACCGTGCGATCAGGCCGGGACCGCTTGCGCTCGCACGGAGCGGGCGTGCGAGCGGCTGATCATCACGACGCTGAGGGCGGCCGCCAGGTCGAGGAGCGCCACCGGGAGAAGGCCCAGCGCGAAACTGCCGGTGGCGGTCTTCACCAGGCCGACGACGTTCACCATCAGGCCGCCGCCGATCAGGTTGGCGATGGCGTTGATGCCGGCGAGACCCGCCGCCAAGGTGCCGGCCGAGAGCCAGCCCGCCGACAAGGCCCAGAACGGCCCCTTGAAGGCGTAGGCGCCGACGAGGGCGAACGACACCGCGACGATCGTCAGGGTGATGCCGCCCGCGAGGTTGAGGAAGGCGAGGCCGAGGCCGGCGAGCAGCAGCGGGATCGCGGTGTGCCAGGTGCGCTCGGCCCGGCGGTCGGAATGGCGGCCCCACAGGATCATCAGCACCGTCGCGATGCCGTAGGGCACCGAGTTGACGAAGCCGGTCTGGAGGTTGGTGAGCCCGAACGACTTAATGATCTGCGGCTGCCAGACCGAGAGCGTGCTGCCGGTGGCCGAGGCGCCGGCGCAGACCAGCGCCATGGTGAGGAAGTACTTGTTGCGCATCAGCCCCCAGAGCGAGATGTGGCCAACCGGGGTCTTGCCCGCCGCCTCCTCGGCGAGGCGGGAGACCAGCCAGTCGCGCTGCTCGGGGGTGAGCCAGGTCGCGTCCTTCGGCTTGTCGGTCAGCACGAACAGGCAGGCGATGCCGAGAAGCACCGTCGGCAGGCCCTCCAGCACGAACAGCCACTGCCAGCCCTTGAGGCCGAGGAAGCCGTGCAGTTCCAGCAGCGAGACCGACACCGGCGAGCCGAGGAAGGTCGCGAGCGGGATCGAGACCGTGAAGGTGGCGAGCACGCGGGCCCGGTACCGGCCCGGCAGCCAGTAGGTCAGGTAGAGGATCGCCCCGGGGAAGAACCCGGCCTCCGCCGCCCCTAGGATGAACCGCATGACGTAGAGCGAATGCGGCCCGGTCACGAGGGCCATGCCCATCGTCACCAAGCCCCAGGTGATCATGATCCGGGCGATCCAGCGTCGCGCCCCGACGCGCTGGAGCGCCAGGTTGCTCGGCACCTCGACCAGGAAGTACGAGACGAAGAACAGGCTCGCGGCGAAACCGAACATCGCCGGGGTCAGCCCGAGGTCCTGGTTCATCTGCAGGGCGGCGAAGCCCACATTCACCCGGTCGAGCAGGGCGAAGAAGTAGCAGACCATCAGGAACGGCACGAGCCGGAGGATCACCCGGCGCATGGTCGTTGACTCGAGGGTCTGCGGCTCGTCTGTTGCGGCGCTCACGTCCCGTCCTCCCAATTCTTGGTTGTGTGCGTGGTTCAGAGGCCTTCGCAGCCGGCCTTCTCCAGCGCGCGCTCGACCCAGGAGCGGTCGACGGTGCCGGCCCGGATCGCCGCCATGGTCTTGGCCTCGCCCTGCTGCTTGGCGTTGGCGGCGGCGTAGACCGCCTCGACCTGGTCGAAGGGCACGCAGACGACGCCGTCGTCGTCGCCGACGATGAGGTCGCCGGGCGCGATCACCATCCCGTCGAGGGCGATCGGCACGTTCATCTCGCCCGGCCCGTCCTTGTAGGGCCCGCGATGGGTGACGCCGGCGGCAAAGACCGGCAGGGTGTTGGCGCGGATCCACCCGAGATCGCGCACCGCCCCGTTCAGGACCACGCCGGCGACGCCGATCTGTTGGGCGTGGCCCAGCATCAGTTCGCCCATCAGCGCGTTGGTGAGATCGCCGCCGGCATCGATGACGAGGACATCGCCGGGCTTGGCGCGGTTGAGCGCGGCATGGACCATCAGGTTGTCGCCGGGCCGCGTCCGCACCGTGAGGGCGACGCCGCAGAGCACGCCGCCGCCATGCATCGGGCGCAGGCGCGGCCCGGCATGGACCATGCGGCTCATCGAATCGCTGATGTTGGCGACCGCAATGGCCTTGAATTTCTCGACCGTGGCGGCGTCGACTGTGCGGGTGCGGGGATGGATCTTGAAGCCGATGGGCATGGGGGTGTTCCGGAGTTGAGAGCGTTGGTTTCGCTCAAGGCATCTGACATCCACCGCGTCATTCCGGGGCCGCGAAAGCGGAGCCCAGAATCCAGACGCTCAAGTGGGAGACAAGAAGGCGGACAGCGTTCCGCTTTCTTCTGAAAGAACTGCGGTTCTGGATTCCGGGCTCCGCTTTCGCGGCCCCGGAATGACGAGGAGGGTGTAAATTCTGTCGGCGGATAACCGTCGCTGAACGATCCCGAATCAGTTCGGCTTCACCGCCTTCAACCCCGCCTTCTCGGCCATCGCGTCCAGTGCTTCCTGGTAGGTGGCCGGCACGACGCCCTTGAAGTGGTCCTTGAGCCCGAGGCTCTCCTTCCAGCGCAGGCGCTGGGCGATGGCCCGGGCCATGATCGGCTCGACGCCGGAATCGGCGACCGCCTCGGCCGACATCTCCAGTTCCTCGGCGCGGCGCTTGGCGTGGATGACGCCGGACGGGGTCAGGCTCTGCACCGTGTCCATCCAGGGCCGGGCCAGGGTCTTCGAGGCGGAGGCGAGCACCACTTCGTCGATGCCGTATTGCCGGGCGGCGAGCAGCATCTCGTCGTGCAGGGCCTCGATGCCCTTGATGAGCACCGAGCGCAGGATCTTGATGCCCGACGCCGTGCCGAGCGCCGGGCCCATGAAGGCGATCTGCATCCCCCAAGGCACCAGCAGGTCGCGCACCCGCTCGCCGGCGGGCCCGCTCGACAGCATCCGCATGGAATATCCGTGGAGCGGCGTGCCCTCGATCGCGCCGTCGCCGAGGAGCGCGCCGGTGGCCGACAGGCGCTCGGCGACGCCCTGCTTCACCTTCGGGGTGGCGGAGGCGAAATCGAGGAAGGTGTGGCGCTCCGAGAGCACCGGCGCGAAGGCCTCGGCGCTGTCGAGGGAGGCGACGCCCGGCGTCACGCTGACGATCAAGTCGGCGGCCTCGGCGAGTTCGGCGTTCGAGCGCACGAGGGTGACCCCTGCCTCCCGCGCGCGGCCCTGGATCAGGTCGGCGTAAGGCCCGTCGAACGCATACTTGTCGTAGCAGGCGATGGTTTCCAGGCCCGCCCCGCGCAGGCCCGCGCCGAGGGTGCTGCCGATCTCGCCGTAGCCGACGAGGCCGAACCGGAATTGCGTGCGCTCGGTCATGGATAACTCCTGTGATGTCGGGGTCAGTGCGCCGCTGCCGTGAGGCGGGGCGCGGGGATCGTCGTGGCAAGGTGGTCGCGCAGGATCTCGACTGGGTGCGGCAGCCGCACGCCATCGACGATCTTGGCTTGCGAGCGGCACGAATAGCCGTCGGCGAGGAGGCGGCCGGTCCGGCCCTTGTCGGCCACGGGCTTCGCCCAGCTCAGGCCGTAGATGCGCTCGGAGGTCGCCCGGTTCTCGGCCTCGTGGCCGTAGGTGCCGGCCATGCCGCAGCAGCCCGAGGGCAGCACCGCGAGGGAGAGGCCGAAGGTCCGAAAGACCGTCGCCCAGGCCGTCACGGCGGCTTGCGCCGTCGCCCGCTCGGTGCAGTGCGGCAGCAGCCAGTAGGGCTCCGCGTCGGGGTCAGTCGCGCGGGCGTCGAGGCGTGCGGCGAGCCATTCCTGGACCAGCGCCACCTGCGGCAGCTCGCGGCCGGGCAAGGCCTGCTTGTACTCGGAGCGATAGGTCAGGGTCATCGACGGGTCGAGGCCGACGAGGGGGACGCCGGTCGCGGCGATCCGGCCGAGACCCTCGGCGTTCGCGGCGGCGACCCGTTCGAACCGCCCGAGAAAGCCGTGGACGTGCAACGGCTTGCCGTTGGGCCGGAAGGGCGCGAGCCAGGGCCGGATGCCTAAGCCGATCAACAGGTCGAGGAGGGCCAGCAGAACCGGCGTATCGTAGTGGCTGGTGAAGGCGTCCTGCACCACGACGACGCTCGCCAGCCGCTCGGCCGGCGAGAGCCGCGCCAGGACCTCCGGATCGGCGAAGGCCACGCCGCGGCGCGCCGTCTCGCGCCGCAGGTCGAGCCCGGACAACGTCGGCGCATGGACGAGGCCGACCGCCCTCCCCGCCCCGAGCTTCATAGCGGCGTTGACGAGACGCGGGGCCCGGGCGAACCAGGGCGCCAGCGGCTCCAGGGCCGCGACCGCGTGGTGGCGCAGCGGCCGCAGGTAGCGGCCGTGATAGAGTTCCAGGAACTTCGCCCGGAAGGTCGGGACGTCGACCTTGATCGGGCATTGCCCGGTGCAGGACTTGCAGGCGAGGCACCCGGCCATCGCCTCGTGGACCTCGTGCGAGAAGTCGTCGTCCCGCCGCCGCAGGGTCGCGGCGAGGCGGGCCGGGAAGGTGCGCCAGCCGGGGCGGGTCCGCGACGCGCGGGCTTCCGCCAGCGGGTCGAATCCCTGCACCGCCAGCCGGCGCAGCCACTCGCGCATCAACTGGGCGCGGCCCTTGGGCGAGTGCCGGCGCTCGCGCGTGCCCTTCCAGGACGGGCACATCGCCTCGTCGGGATCGTAGGTGAAGCAGGCGCCGTTGCCGTTGCAGTGCAGGGCCTCGTCGTAACCCGCCCGCACCTCGGCCGGAATCGCCCGGTCGTGGCTGCCCTTGGTCGGCACGCCGTCGATGGTGAGAAGGCTGCTGCCCTCCGGCGCCGCGATCTTGCCGGGGTTGAACTGGTTCCCCGGGTCGAAGGCGGCCTTCACCGCCTGGAGCGCCGGGTAGAGCGGGCCGAACACAACCGGCGAGAACTCGGAGCGCACGCCCTTGCCGTGCTCGCCCCAGAGCAGGCCGCCATAGGCTTGCGTCAGCGCGACGACCTCCTCGGTCACCGCGCGCACCAGGCTCTCCGCGCCCGGCGCCTTCATGTCGATCGCCGGGCGGACGTGCAGCACGCCGGCATCGACGTGGCCGAACATGCCGTAATCGAGGCCGTGGCGGTCGAGGACGGCCCGGAACGCGGCGATGAAGTCGGCGAGGTTCTCGGGCGGGACTGCGGTATCTTCCACGAAGGCGATCGGGCGCGCCTCCCCGGTCCGGTTGCCGAGAAGGCCGACCGCCTTCTTGCGCATGGTCCAGATCCGGCCGATCTCGGCCTCAGCCCGCGCGATCGTGTAGCCGCGCCGCCCCGCGACGGGTCCGGCCGCGTCGAGCAGGGCGGTCAGGCGGGTCAGCTGTGCTGCAACCACCGCCTCGCCGTCGCCGACGAACTCGACGAGGTTGACGCCGCGGGCCCGCTCGCCCGCATCCTCGGGGAAGAAGGCGGCGACGCCGTCCCAGACCGGATCGCCCTGGGCGAGCGCCAGCACCGTCGAATCGATCGTCTCGATCGAGGCCGGCGCGAGATCGCTGAGCGCCCGCGCATCGCGGAGCGCCGCGTCGAAGCTCGCGTAGCGCAGGACGACCAGGGCCGCGTGGCCCGGCAGCGGCAGGACGGCGAGCGTGGCCTCTACCAGGAATCCCAGCGTGCCCTCCGAGCCGCACAGGACCGCGTTGAGGTCGAAGAGACCGTCGGCACGCCGGAGATGGGCGAGGTCGTAGCCGGTGAGGCAGCGGTTGAGGGGCGGGAACGTCTCGGCGATGAGCGCGGCGTTCTCGCGCTGGATCCGGTCGAGGTCCCGGTGGATGGCGCCGGCCCGGTCGCCCCGCGCCTGAACTCCGGCGAGCCTGGCCGGGTCGAGGGGTTCGGAGCGCCAGACCGTCCCGTCGGAGAGGATCGTGGTGAGCGCCCGCACGTGGTCGCGGGTCTTGCCGTAGAGGCACGAGCCCTGGCCGCACGCGTCGGTCGAGATCATGCCCCCGATTGTGGCGCGGTTCGAGGTCGAGAGTTCCGGGGCGAAGAACAGCCCAAAGGGTCTGAGCGCCGCGTTGAGCTGGTCCTTGACCACGCCGGCCTCGACCCGGACCGTGCGGGCCTCCGGGTCGATCGCCAGGACCCGGTTCATGTGCCGCGACAGGTCGACCACGAGCCCGTCGGTGAGGGACTGGCCGTTGGTGCCGGTGCCCCCACCCCGGGGCGCGATCCGCATCCCGGCGAACCGGTCCTCGGAGAGCAGCTTAGCGATCCGCACGAGGTCGTCGCGGTCGCGCGGGAAGGCCACCGCCTGCGGGGTGAGCTGGTAGATCGAGTTGTCGGTCGCCAGCACGGTGCGGTCGGCGCCCGACAGGGAGAGATCGCCGGCAAAGCCCCGCGCCCGCAATTCGGCGCAGAAGGCCGCGTGGAGCGGCGCCGTCTCGGGGAGGGAAGCGAGGCGCGGGATCATGATGGCAGCACCCCGGATCAGGCCGCGACCGCGACGGGCCCGTCGGCCTGCCGGACCTTGCGGCCGAAGGCGAGCATCAGGACCGCCCCGACCAGCAGGCAGGCGCCGACCGCGACGAGGGGCGCGGTGAACCCGCCCGAGAGGTCGCGCACCAGGCCGATCATGTACGGCCCGGCAAAGCCGCCGAGATTGCCGATCGAGACGATCATGGCGATCCCGCCGGCCGCCGCCCGCCCGGTGAGGAAGCCGGAGGGCACCGCCCAGAAGGTGGCGACGAAGGAGTTGATGCCCATCACCGCCACGCAGAGCGCCGCGATGGTGAGAACTGGCGTCGGCGTGACGGCGCTCGCCACCAAGGCCGCTGCGCCGACGAAGAGCGAGATCGCCGGGTAGATCGTCCGATCGCTGCCGCGATCCGACATCCGGCCCCACACCACCATGGCGACCGCGCCGCAGACATAGGGGATTGCCGTCACCACCCCGACGAGGGAGGTGGCGAGACCGAGCTGCTTGATGATCTGCGGCAACCACAGGCCGATGCCGAGGGATCCGACGATAGCGCAGAAGTTGATGCAGGCCAGCATCAGGACGCGCCAGTTCCGCAGGGCTTGAGCCAGCGTCATCTTGTGCTTCTGCTCGATCGCCGCCTTCTCGGCCGCGAGCTTGGCGACGAGGGCGTCGCGCTCCGCCGGCGACAGCCAGGCCGCCTTCTCGGGCCGGTCGGTCAGGACGAACAGGCAGGCGATGCCCAGAGCCACCGCCGGCACCGCCTCGAGGATCAGGAGCCACTGCCAGCCCTTGAGGCCGAACCCTTCGAGCTGGATCAGCGCGCCGGAGATCGGCGAGCCGACGATGTTGGCGACCGGGATGCCGAGCAGGAACAGGGCGGTCGCCCGTGCCCGCACCGCGGAGGGAAACCACAGGCTCAAGTACAGGAAGACACCCGGCACGAACCCGGCCTCGCCCAAGCCCAGCAGGAAGCGCGCGATGCCGAACTGCACCGGGCCGGTGACGAAGGCGGTCGCCGCCGAGACCAGGCCCCAGGTGATCATGATCCGGGCGATCCAGATCCGGGCCCCGACGCGCATCATGATCAGGTTGCTGGGGATCTCGGCGATGAAGTAGCCGAAGAAGAACAGGCCGGCCCCGACGCCGAAGGCAGTCGCCGTGAGGCCGATATCCTTGTTCATCGTCAATGCGGCGAAGCCGACATTCACGCGGTCGAGGTAGCTGATCACGTAACAGACGAACAGGAACGGCAGGATCCGCCACATCATCTTGCGATGCAACGCTGCCTCGTCGACCGCACCCGGTTGTGCGAATGCCGGCCGTGCCGGTCCTGCCCGTGTCATGACGCTTGCTCCCTGCCGTTTTTGCAACGGCGTTTCATTTTGAGTAGCGGCGTCGCCCGGACGGGTCAAGCGCACCGAATCCTGCGCAATTGCCGCAGGCGGGGCACGGCCGTTCGGGTCGTTTGGCGGCAGCCCGCGGCGCCGCTAAGGGATGCGACCGCGAAGCCCGCAAGACCCGTGAGAGTAAAACGAGTGCCGAAAGAAGCCCGACCGAGACCCAAGCTCGAAGGCGTCGCCTCGGCCGAGCGGGTGCTGACCGTCCTGACCGCGTTTCAGCGCGGCGACGACGCGCTCGAACTGACGGAGCTCGCCCGGCGCACGGAACTCGTGAAGAGCACCATCATGCGGCTGTGCATCTCGCTCGAGAAGTTCGGCCTGATCGAGCGGCTGGACGACGGGCGCTACCGCCTCGGCGTCGAGGCGGCGCGGATCGGCTCGGTCTACCAGCAATCTTTCGCACTGGAAGAACGGGTGGTCCCGGTGCTGGAGCGCCTGGCCGCCGAGTCGATGGAGACGGCCTCCTTCTACATCCGCCGCGGCAACCAGCGGCTGTGCCTATTCCGGGCCGATTCGCCCTACCCGCTGCGCATGAACGTGCGTCCGGGCGACATGCGGCCGATGGACCGGTCGGCCATCGCCCAGGTGCTGGCAACCTTCGGCGATCGGGTGGATCCGGCAGCGGCGCCCGAGCTGCCACTCTACACCTCTGGGATCACCGATCCCCACGTCGCCTCCATGGCGATGCCGATCTTCGGTGCCGGGCGCCGGCTGATCGGAGCCCTCGCGCTGTCCGGCCCGTCCTCGCGCCTCAGCACCGAGCGGGCCGGCCTCCTGGCGCCGAGGCTCCGGGACGCCGCCGAGCGCCTGTCGGTCGAGCTGGGAGCGCAGATGTGAAGCGAGGTACGGCCGACCGTAAACGTCGCCGCAGCGAAGGTCCGGATTGTGCTGCCTTCCGGACGTGGTCGCCAAGGAGGCGGAGAAGCGGCTTAGGGTCAAAAGCTCGTACATCGATTGCAGAGGGAGCCCCGCTGGCTACCTCGGCCTGAACCAGTCCGGCGGTCTCTCGGCGCGCCTGGGATCGGCCGGCAAGGCGAGCACCGAGGTCGCCGCGCAGACCGTCCTGACGCTGGCCGTCGGCGGTCGGCACGGTCGTCTACGGCGCCGGCAAGCCGGTGACCACGTTCACGACGACCGGCGGGCAGCCCTTCCTCGTCAATCAGGGCGACGTCGTCACCCTCGTGGCCCCCGCCACCCAGGACGCCGCCCTCGCGGACCTCGTCGGCTACGTCGCCGTGCAGTGACCGCGAGCCCCGGAAATCCGCCCATGAGTTCGGCCCTGGGCGGTCTGATCTTTCGTTACAGTCCCATGATGCGGCGTTATCCGGCGAGGAGGTAACGGGGCGCCGAGACAGGCATACGAACACCTTGCCCTGAGAGCGCTGTCGTCGGGGGCGTACGAACGGGACGGAAAACCGGAGCCGTCCACAGGGGCCAGGGTCTCGGTAATCACACCAGCACGAGGAGGCTGGACATCGATTCCGGGATCCCGATCTCCTGGACGTGCCAAGCCCGAGGAGGTCGCCCCGATGCCGTCTTACCATACCTCCGCCCGCGACGTAGCCGACAGCTTCGACACCGTCCTGACGACGGGCGCCCTTGGCCTCGGGTCGGTCCTGATCTCGCAGAAGCTCGACCGCGACGCGGCCTACCGCGAGGCCGCTTCCATTAGGCAGGCGACGGCCCGCATGGCCTACAACCGGGTCATGGCCGAGCACGCCTTCGCCGAGGCCGAGCGCCGTGCCCTGGCCGAGGACGACCGGCGCCGGGTCGCCATCCAACTCCGGGCGCTCGCCGCCAAGCGCGCCCGGGGCTGAGAAGGGCGCACCGCGTGCCATCGCGTGCGCAGCGCGGGTCAGGATGTGTGCAGCGGGAAAGAGTCAACTGAAATTAAGCAAGGCAGACACTTATCCACAGGATTTCTTCGGGCATGAAAAAGCCCGCCCTGGTCGCCCGGGGCGGGCTTTGTCGTTCCGGCGTTGGCGCGATCAGGCGGCGCGCGGCTCGGCGATGAGGTCGTCGAGGACCTCGATGAAGTGCCGCCTCTTCGCGTCGTCGCCCACGAGACGCTGGTGCGCCTGGGCGGCCGCGGCGGCGGTTCGGGCCGCTTCCATGCCGCGGTACTCGGCTGGCGTCATCGGGCGCGGCAAACCGGGCAGGAGCCGTTCGCCGAGGAGATGCCGACCCACGGTGGCGTTGTCGTGCCGCGACAGGGCGACTTGCTGATCGACGGAGAGGCCGTCGAGATAGGCCGTCGCCGCGTCGTCAAGGACGGCCTCGCCCTCAAGCTCCTCGCCCATGAGATGGGCCAGCGCCGCCCGGCCCCAAGCCTCCTCCGCGGACAGCGGCGCCGGCGCCTCGGGGGCGCGCTGAGCCTCCGCCTCGAACGCCGCCTCGGCCTCGCCGACGGGGTCGGGCGGCGTCAGGGCCGTGCGGACGAGGCGGGAGACGAGGCGGCCGCCCTCCCAGACCGTGACCCAACTGAGGCGCCCGGCGGCCGCGAAAGCGCGGGCGATAGCTAGCAAAATCCCCTTCATCATCCCCTCCGTGGACTGACGCTCCTGAAGATGCCGCGGGTCGATGCATACGACACGCGGTCCCGCTCGGTACGTCACGCCACGCCGAGCTCCAGGGCCTCCTCGTACGTGACGGCACGGAACCACGCGCACCTCGCGGTCGCTCTCACGCACGCCGCGACGTGCTCTTCCCCGGCCCAGCCGTAGACAGTCTCTGCTTCGTAGCCGTGGCCGGCAGGGACGGCGAAACGGCAGGGCGCCTCCGTCAGGCCGACGCGGGAGCAGCGCCTCCGCCAGGCTCGCCGATTCGCGCCCGCGGGATCGACGAGGTCCTCGGCCGCCGCGGTGCTGATCTCCGCGACCGTCCCGTCCGCCTCCACGACGTAGGCCCGGCTCGGGCTGCTGGACCGCGCAGACGCCACGGCGACGACGGTCCCGGGCGCCAGCTCGTAGCGAGCCCGGCCGTCCTCGTGGGCTCCCTCCACAGGACAAAAGCGCGCACCCAGCGCGAGGCAATCCTTGGCGAGGACGGCCTCGTAGGCCTGCTCCCAGGCCGGCATGACAAGGACTGCGACGCCATTCCTTGAAGGATCGCTCATTCCGTCCTTCGATCGCCACCAAGCATTCATCGTGTAATCCTTCGAAACTCGAAGCATCAGCCTCGGGAACGATTTGCACACAAAGGGGCCTCGTGGGTGCAAATCGTTCCAAATGCCGAATAGGCCTTGACGACTCCAATTGAAGCTGGAACGCTATAAAGCGTCAATAGCTTCAGGAGGCGTCGGTGACGGCGGAGGACGTGAGGGCGCTGCTACGGCAGCGCGTGGATACGGAGGGGAGCGCGCTGGCGTGGTCGCGCCGCCACGGCGTCAGCACGGCGTACGTCCTCGATGCCCTGGCGGGCCGTCGCGGCCCCGGCCCGGCGATCCTGGAGGCGCTCGGCGTCGAGAAGGCCGACGCGACCTACCGGTTCAAGGAGGCGGCCCATGGATAAGTGGACCGCGGGTCTCAAGGACCTCGACCCGGTGCAGACGCGCAAGCGCCTCGCCGACCTCCTCGCCGAATGCCGGTTCGTGTCCCAGGGCCTAGAGTTCTACCAGGGGCAGGGCCTGCGCGATCAGGCCTCGCAGACCGAGCGCAACCTGCTCAAGGCGGCCAAGGGCGAGATCGAGCGCCTTTCCGCGCTGCTCGCCGAGTACCGCTCGGGCCCGCCGCCGGCGCCCCCGCCCTACGACCCCTACGCCGCCGCCCGGGAGCGCGCCGCCGCCAAGGCCGCCGAGGACCTGCCCGCGGCGGAACCGGAGCCCGCCCCGGCCGCGTCGACCCGCCCGACCTTGCCGGTCCGCGGCGCGCGCCTTCCGCGCATCCTGCCCGGGAGGCCGGCGTGAGCAACCAGGGCCGCCCGGGGGATTCGCCCCTCTCCGTCTATCGGTCGCCCGATCCCGTCGCCGTCGCCAGGCTCGTCGAGAGCCACGGCATGGATGCTGCCGTCGGGCGCTTCTATTGGCTGTCGAGCGAGGGCGTCGGGAAACTGGCCCAGCGCGGTCGCGAGATCCTGCGCGGACGGACGGGCCCACCGATCCCGGCCCGGGGCAGGCGCCGGTCGACGACGCCAGAGCAGGAGGCGCACGGCATCGCCGAGGTCCTCCGCCTCGGTTCCGTCCACCGCGCCGCCCGGGCGACCGGCATCAGCCACTCCCTGCTGCGCACGCTCCTAGTCGAGCGCGGCATCCCCGTCCCCCGCCTCAGCCGCGAGGAGCGCGTCAGGGCCGTCCTGGCCGGGCAGGCGCGCGCCGCGGCCGCTTCCGAAACCCCCGCCACCGAGAGGACCGCAGCATGACCGACATCACCGCCAAGGCCCGCGGCTTCATCGCCGGCGAGATCGCCGCTTCGGGCACCCGCCCGGCCGCCGACGTCGCCGGTCGTATCCTCGCCCGCCTCGACCGTCAGGGCCTCGCCGTCGTCGACGCCAGCCAGGCGCAGGCCGTGAGCGCCCTCGCCGGGATCGACGCCATCCTCGCGCTCAGGGACCTCGTGGGCGACGAGGAGCTCGTGCAGGAATGGGCCACGCAGCTGGGCATGGAGAGCCCGGCGGGCCTGATGGCCGCCCTCGTCGCGGTTCGCGATGTCCTCGACAGGCCGCAGGCGCCGACCTTCACCGAGGCCGCGCTGCGGGACGCGTATCGGCTCGGCTTCGACCGCGGGGCGTACGACGCCGGTGGCCACCCGCTCGCCTACGACCACGAGGGCGACGAGTTCCGCCTCCGCGAGGCCGCCGACCTGCAGGAGTACCTCGGCGAGGCGCCGGTGGACGAGGCCCTCGCTCGGCTCAACGCCGCCCACTCCGGCCAGGCCTCCGTCGCGGCCTGATGGCTTCGTCGCGCGCCAGGCGACGGTGGCGCAGCCCGACATCTCCGATCCACCCCGGTTTCGACAGGACGCCCCATGCGGCGCGAGATCACCTCCACCCCGTACAGCCCTCACCGCTACGTCGACGAGCTCTCCGACACGGCGCTCGCCAACTACGGCGTCTGGCGGGATTCGCTCCTCCGCGGCGACGCCGACGCGCTGGCGCTCGCTTACACCCTCGCCATCGACGTCTTCGTCAAGGACGCCTCCGGCGTTTGCGTGCGCGAGCTCTTGGATGCGTCGAGCATGTTCGGGAGCCTCGCCACAGGCATCTACTGGATCAAGGACTACGAGGCCAAGCTCCAGGCCATCGTCTCCATCTTCGGCGGCGCCGCCCGGCGCGACGTCTGGTTCCTCATCAGGGACCGCGTCGAGGAGCCCGGCATGCCGGAGCAGTTCCACGACCTCAAGGGGCGCATCCTCTGCCGGGTCGAGAACGGCACGCACAATGCTGCCGACCTCGCCTGGATCGAGGCCGCGGCCGCCCGCCAGGTCACCGACGACGACATGCTGCAGCTCGACGTCTTCGGCGGCGACGAGGCCGACACGAAGGAGCTCTCGCGCCGGGTCGTCCGGGCGCGCCGGGAGCACAAGTGCCACTGGACCGGCCTGCCCATCGCCGTCGGCGAGCGCCACCTGGTCATCCGCGAGGTCTGCGAGGGCGACTTCGTCACCACCCGGCACAGCGTCCTGGCGGTGTGGTTCGCGGTCTACGGCGACGACATCGCCCTGTCGGAGAGCCTGCGGCCCGCCGAGGCGCCCCTCTCCGCCGCGGCCTGAGGGCCTCCGTCGCGCGCCAGGCGGCAGTGGCGCCCACCAACATCCCCCAGCAACCCCGGTTTTCCCAAGGAGCGCCACCGTGCGCCAGTTCAACCTCGGCCTCAACCTCACCACCGACGCCGCCAAGGCCATCGCCAAGGCGATGACCGAGTGCACGCTCTTCGAGACCTCGCTGGAGCGCACCGACCGCGTCCTCGCCGCCCTGGCGAAGGCGGACCTCGTCATCGTGCCTAAGGTGCGCGGCAACGCCGACGCCGTCCGCGAGGCGGTCCGGACCGGCAACTGGTCCGCCGTCTCGGAGCGCGATCTTCTGGCATGGCGCGACGCGCCTCTTCCGGGCGAGGCCGTCCCCGTCGTTGAGGGGCCCGTGACGCTGGAGGTCGGCAACATCCTGACGCTCCCGCCCGGCACGGAGATCCGGTCCGCCGACACCGCGGCGCCGGAGCGGGACGACCTCGGCCTGCGTCCCTGGTCGGCGGACGACTTGGCGGCCCGGTACGGCTGCCGCGTCGAGGTCGCCGGCATGGACGACGCCCACATGCCCCTGACGGACGAGGGCATCGCCGGCGACCCGCAGTACGTCGTCGTCACGGAGCGGGCGACGGGGCGCGTCGTCGGCATGGTCGAGGCATGGCGGGACGAGGACGGCGACGTCCTGGTGCCGCACGCCTGGCTCTCGACCGTCCTGTCCGCCTGGGACGCCGCGCGCGATCCGCAGCAGGCCGCCTGAGCGCCCCGCTCCGTCGACGCGCCCGGCGACAGGGGCGCACCCCCGATTCCTCCCCCCACCCCGGTTTCAGCAGGAGCGCCGCGTGCGCCAGAACCAAGCCTCCAAGGCAGCCTTCGACAAAGCCTTCACCGCATGCCTTACGGGGATCGACCTCGACCATCCCGCGGCGGGTGAGGTCATCGCTTCCGACGTGATGAATGCCCTCGACAGGGCCAGCATCGAGATCGTGCGGAAGGAGCCCGCCCCGGTCGTCGTCATGGCGTCCCGCGTCACGCACGAGGACGGCAGCGTCACCGAGCAGCGGTCCGCACCCGTGGGGAACGATGCGGCGCAGCCGGCGATGGCGACCTACCACGTCCGCGTTGGCTGGCCCGAATTCTTCTCCAAGGCCGTCCGGCTGCCCAAGGGCTCCGACGTCGCCACGGTCGCCCGGGCAGCCAAGGATGCCGCCGCCGATCATCATGGAATGAAGCATCGGGGACAGTGGCCCACGTTCTCCTGGGAAGAGGACCGGTTCCTCGCACCCGACGAGCCGGCCCCCCTCACGTTCATCGTCGGCCCGAGCCAAGCCCTCATCGAACGGCAGGGAAGTGAGGCCAGCTACGGCCTGGCTCTGATCGCGCTGCGCGAGGGTAAGAGCGCCGTCGACGTCGCCGAGGCCCTCGGCAGGTCGTCTCCGGACGGACGCCAAGGCAACATCTGGAAGCTGCTCGATGACCGGCGCCGCACAGTGCGGGTGGATGTAGCGGAGCTCTCGCCCGGGGAAAAGGTCACGGAGGTGCCCGGCCTGGTGCTCCGGGACAACGGCATCCTGGCCGTCTTCTACGACGACGGACACATCGCCTTCGGGGGCGACGCCGCCGACATGGTCGCCTTCCGCGACATGGCCGCCACCGTCGTCGGTGCGCCGAGGGCGGCCGCCTGAGGCATCGCCTCCGTCGCGCGCCAGGCGGCAGTGGCGCCTCCGATTCCTCCCCTCCACCCCGGTTTCACAGGAGCGCCACCGTGCGCACCGTTCACCTCGACCTCGACGACAGCCTCTCAATCGGGACCATCGACCTCGACGTGGCGACCGGCATCGCCCGCATAGGCGAGGAGACCGTCCGCGTCCTTCATGTCCTGGCGGCGAACGAGTTCACCGTGCCGCTCGCCTACGAGACGACCGCCGAGGAGGCCCTGCGCCTCGCCGCGGCAATCATCGAGTGGGACACCGGCATGATGGAGCAGGCGGACAGCCCGTTCTCCGGGTCCGCGCCGAAGCTCTCATCGAAGCAGGTCATCCGCTCGTTCCTGCCGAAGATGTACCGGTGCGAGTTCCGCGACCTATACGTCGACACGTACGGCTACGCGGGGACGCTCCGCTGATGCGCGCCCTCCTCGCCCTGATCGCCGGAGGCCCGCTCAGGGTCTCCACCAGCGCGGCCGCCATCGTGACGTGCGCCTTCCTCCTCGCCGGCAGCGGCGGGGAGCTCCTCCGGGCGGCCTGGCACTCCTTCCTCTGGGCCGGGGGATTCGTCCTGGTCTGGGCCGTCCTCGCCATCATCGGGAACGCCGCCGGCGTCGCCGACGACACCACCCCTTCCGCAACCGCCAAGGAGGCGTCCCGTGATTGACCTGCAGTCCATCGTCCGCCTCGCCATCCGCTCGTCCGAGCAGACCGCCAGCCCCAAGATCGAGGCCATCAAGTGGGTCAGGCGCGCCCTCGGCGTCGGGCTCAAGGAGGCCAAGGACATGGTCGAGGACGCCTACATGTGCGGCCCCGTCCGGTTCGCCGAGAAGCACGCCCGCGTCGTCGGGGTGCAGGACACCTGCCCGAACCGCCCGCTGGAGAACCTGGAGAAGGACGAGCATGCCGAGATGGAGGCCGCCCGCGCCCGTATCCGAGTCCTGGCCTCCGCCGTCGGCATGAGGGCGGAGATCCTCCTGCAGCCGGCCTACCTCACCCCCGAGGAGCGCACCCGGAACTGCCGCATCGAGGCACGGGCCCGGGACCTCTACGAGGCGGGTCGGAAGCGGGTGAGCGGGCGCCCGGGATGGGACCACCTCGACCCGAACTGCCCCTACGACATGGGCATGCGGAACCACGCCCTGACCGAGGCGAAGCGCGAGCTCGGCGAGGTCGCCTGACCCCCCAACAGGCCGCTGATAATCCGTTACATAGTATTGATCTCGCGTTACACCCGGCGAGTGCGAGATTTTTACTAACGAATGCTTGACGTCATCCATGGTCGCGCGTATATATCGGTCATGGGCAGGCACATCCTCCCATCAGCAGGAGCATCCTAATGGCCACGACCGCCACCACCTCCACCGACACCGCCGTCCGCTTCTTCATCGCCGTCATCGGCGACCAGGATGCCGTCTACGGCATCGGCCACAGCGCCGATCAGGCCATCGAGGACGCTCGCAGCAACGGCGACGCCGCGGAGCCTCTCGACTTCGTCGCCCAGGAGTGCACGAAGCGCCTCTACGACTACGTCGAGGAGAACGGCTCCCCCCTCAGCTGGACCGTGAGCAAGGCCGGCCTGCAGGATTTGCGCGAATACGCCGAGTTCTGCGTCTTCGAAGGCATCGACGGTTCGAAGTACCGCTTCTCGGCCGAGGATCGGGCCGATGCGGCCCGCAAGGCCGTCCTGTCGCTCGACGGCTACGCCTACGGCACCGACGCGGACGGCGACCCGCTCGTGATCGAACTCGACGCCCCGGAGATCGAGGCCAAGGTCCGTGCCCTCGTCGAGGCCTTCCGGGACGCAGCCACGTGGGACGACTGCGCCGAGGCCATCGTCGCGCACATCAACGCCATCGCCCGGGAGAACGGCTGCGACCTGCGTTTGGACGTGACCTACACCGGCCAGACGGACCGCCTCTACAGCCACGAGGCCGATTGATCCCACCATCGCCGGGGCGCCAGCCCCGGCCTCTCGCGGGTCGCCTCATCGGGGCGCCCCGCCGGGGGCCGGACAGTCCACCCCCAGGGCCGGCAGAGCCGCCCGCCACCACAGGAGCATCCTCGATGTCCACGAAAGTCCACGTCCTGAAGCGGGCCCTCGCCCGCCGCGAGCGGGAGGAGGTCTACGCCGCCTTCGCGCTCTCCATTGCTGGCGGCAAGGCCATCCTGTTCCACGCCCAGCCCGTCGAGGTCGTCGACCGGGCCTGGAAGCCGATCCCGGGAACCGGCCTCGACCTCGTCATCCGCGCCGCGACGTCGGACGATGCATACGACGCCTGGACGCGCCACGCCGAGGACGTCGGCGCCGTCGGCACGCATCGCGTCATGCTGACGTACATCCAGCCTGCCACGGAGGAGCGGCCCGCCAGGGAGATGGAGAGCCTCAAGGACATCGACCTCGACAAGCTGGCCCTCATGGACGAGCTCGGCGACCTGTACGACGAGGACGTCGCCCTCGGCACTGCCATCCCCGGCGCATTCTGAGGAGCCACCCGCCATGGCCGTCGCATCCATCCCCGCCCGCTACGTCAACCCGGTCTCCGAGGCCGTCCTCAACGCCCTCTCCGACGTCACCGACGTCGAGGAGGCCCGCCGCCGCATCGCGAGCGTCCAGGCTTCGACGGGCAAGCGCCGCCCGGCCTGGTACCGCGAGGAGCGCATCGCCGACGAGTTCGCCGCCACGCTCGTGAACGGGGCGGTCCTGGCCTGGGGCCGCGTCTTCGACGGAGAGCCGTGGGAGCTGTTTTACTGGGCCGACGCCGAACGCGGCACGGTCCTTTGGAGGGAGAAGCTTTGATGACGCCGCGCGACATGGTGGTCCTCGCGGGCCGGGCCCTGACGGGCGGGGAGGACTGGGCCAAGCCGCTCGCCAGGGCGCTCGGGGCCTATCACCCCGACGGGCCGAGGGACTCGATTGACCCCCGTTCGGTCAGCCGGTGGCGGACCGGTGCGATGGAGGTCCTGCCGTGGGCCGCGGCTGCCCTGCCGCAGATCTTGCGGGAGCATGCGGAGCGCCTCGACGAGGAGATAGCCCGCCTGGAGGAACGCGCCGACGTGATGACGGAGGCGGCGATAGAGATCGAGCGCGAGCTCGACGAGCTGCCGGAACCGCCCGGGCCGCGCCCATAGCCTGAAACGCCGAAGGGCCCCCGGTTCGCCGCCGGGGGCCCTTCGGCGTTTCAGGCCTGCTCGGCCTCGCGGGCGTCGGCCCGCCAGCGCTCCTCGGGCAGGTCGGGCGTCGCCTCCATCCGGGAGATTACGTCCTCCAGCCGGGCCGGCGCGTAGCCCCAGACGTCGACGCCGACGTCACAGGACTGCGACGTCCCGGGGAGCGTCCCGTGCGTGTGGCCGTGGACGTGCAGGGCGCCGTGGAAGCTGCCCGGCCAGGCGCGGAGGGGGTAATGATCGGCCACGACCTTCCGGCCCGCGGCGTGGATCGTGAGCCGTTCCTGGACGCTCTCCCAGGGCAAGCCGGTGACCCTGGGCCTGTCGTGGTTGCCGACGACGAGGTGCTTCTTCCCGGGGAGCGCCGCGAAGATCTGCGCGGTCCGCTCCGGGGTGTGACCCCACTCGAAGTCGCCGAGGTGGACGACGGTGTCGGTGGGGCGGACGCACGAGACCCAGGCCTCGATCAGGAGGCGGTCCATCTCGGCGACGTCGCAGAAGGGGCGGCCCGAATGGCCGATGCTCCCGGCGTGGCCGAAGTGGGTATCGCCCACGAGCCAGAGGGTGCCCTTCGAGGGCGTCAGGTTGCGGTGGTGCGTGAGCGGTCGGTTGGTCATGAAGGCAGCCTCCTGTCGGAAGGGGGCTGCGCGCGCGGCGTCACGCCCCCGGGATGGGTCTCTCGGTCGGTTTGGGGGCGGGTATTCGTTTCACGGCGGACCTCTCGTCGGCGTGGGACCAGGGATCGCAGCTCGGGATTCCTTCGGTCAAGCAGGGTCGTGCGGCACGGTTAACGGAAAGCCTGGGCGCGGCGATTGTCACTTTCCGCTCCAGGTGGTGGGGTGGAGCGGAAAGTGACAATCAGGGTCCGGGCACGTCGCGGTCCGGAGGGCGCCGGCTCCCCAGGTCGGCGAACCTGGCACGGCACCAGGGCACGTACTGCGACGGCCCCCGCTTGCCCCACGCCTTCGGCCACCGGCACGCCACCAGCGCCAGCATGACCTCCTCCAGGCTCGCCCGGGGCCCGAGGCGCGAGATCAGCCTCTCGGTGTCGTAGGAGCCCCGGCGCCGGGGGCACCAGGGGCAGACGATGACGACCCGCCGGTAGGGGAACGCCCCCAGCGTCCGCGGCACCTCCATCGCGTCCCCTCCGTTGAACCGCCTCGCTTGTTCCCTATCTGTTCTCCATGGGGAGACGGTCAATGCTCAGCTTGGACGACATCGTGGCCGCGGCCGCCGGGGACGAGCGGGACGCCCTCCGGCGGGCGATGGCGGAGGATCTGGAGACGGCGGCCGCGCGCCGGGGCGGGCCCGGGTTCGTCGGGGCCTCGACGCCGGCCGACCTGGCGCGGGCGTTGGGTCGGGAACGGCGGGCCAGGTTATCCACAGGAACCCCGCGGCGGGGCGACCCGGGTCGCCGGCAAGCCTAGCGGGAGGGGGGTGGCGACCCAGAACCGACCCAGTGGGTCAGGGCCCAAATGAAATAGCCCCGGCGTCCTTGCTCGGGGCTTTGGCCTAAGTCGCTGATTGTATTGGGCCGAACCCTGGTCTGGCTCGGTGTTGAATGGTAGCGGAGGAGGGATTTGAACCCCCGACACAAGGATTATGATTCCACGTGTCAGCGGTTTTCGGGCCCCTCCGGCCCGGATCGGCGCGCCCCGGTAGGTGTCGATATCCCGGGGTTTAGCATGTCCGATCAAGGTCTTGGCAAGGTCTCCCCTCTAGGGATGGGTGCGAGCCCGGGCGGCGATCCGCCCGAAATGGTCCGCCCGAGATCCGCCCGAGAACGCCCCATGCCCACCAAGCTCACCGAGGCCCTCGTCAGACAGGGCATCGCCGACGCCGTCCCGAAGGGGAAGGCGTACGACGTCATCGACGCCGGCTGCCCCGGCCTCATCATGCGGGTCGGTCCCCGCGGGGTGAAGTTCGCCTTCAAGTTCGAGTCGGGCCACAAGACCCACCGCCTGACGCTCGGCTCGACGACGATACTCCGGCTCGCGGATGCGCGCGCGATCGCGACCGAGGCCCGGCGGCGGCTCGTAGACCGGCTCGGCGTGCCGGACGACCGCTGGCTGGAAGCCAAGCTGCGCCAGATGCGGAAGCTGCCCCCGAAGGAGGAAAACCCGACCCCCCGGGACCCAGCGCTCGTCGAGGCCTTCGAGGACATGTGGCGTCCGGACGAGTGGACCTGGGAGGAAGCCCGCGCCGCCTACCTCGCCGAGGTCAAGCGGGTCCGGCGCCCCGACACGCACACGGACTACCGCAAGATGCTGCACCAGCCGGAGCTCGCCGTCTTCGAGGGCCGGAGGGTCAAGCGCATCACGATCGAGGACCTCGCCACGATCGTGCATGCGATCCATGCGTCCGGCCGGGAACGGCACGCCGAGCATCTGGCAAGCGTGCTGCGCCCCATGTGGTCCTACCTGGCGAAGCACGAGCACAAGAAGAAGAGCGGCGTCGAGGCAGGCATGCCCCTGCTCAAGGCCCCGGAGCGGACGCCTGGCGACAAGCCCCGCGCCAACGGCAAGGTCCCCGGCGAGTATTTCGCCTCGGCCCAGGAGATCGGCTACACGCTCGCGGTCGCGCACTCCGGGGTGCTGGAGCCGTCCCTCGCCGTGGCCCTGGAGCTGCTGGTCCTGACGGGCCAGCGGCGCCGGCCGATTGCGTCGGCCGAGGTCGGCGACTTCGTCGAGTACGTCGAGCAGCCCGGCTGGGGCGTCTGGGCGATGCGCCCGATCCACCGGAAGACGGCGGCCAAGCGCGGGGATCGGACACTCCACTGCGTCCCCCTCCCGCCGGCGCTGTGGCAGCGCCTGCGGGTGCAGATCGATCGCGCTGGGGGAAGCCGGTTCCTGTTCCCCCAGGTCCGTCCGCGCAAGGCGGGCGCGCCGGCCGACGGGCATCTCTCCCCCGCCGCCATCAATCATCGCCTCCTCGACATGGGCGTCCGGGCCTCGCCGCACGACCTGCGCCGCGGGATGACTTCGCTGTGCCAGAGCGAGCTCCGGATCCTGCGGGCGACGATCGAGCTCATCGTCGATCACAACGAGGGCGTGCCGACGGACAACGTGCTGGAGCGGCACTACACTGCGGACAAGCGCCTCGACTTGAAGGCGCCGGTCATGGAGCAGTGGTGTGGGTACGCCTACCACCAGGCCGAGGCCGCCGCGGCGACGCTCCCCTCGATCGAGACGCTCGGCGCCGAGCTCGCCCGCCGGCGCCGGGAGCGCGAGCTGGCCGGCAAGGGCAAGCGGACGAAGCCCGAGGCGGACGAGGCAGCGGAGGAGGACAAACCCGAGGCGCTCGCCGCCGCGTAGCCCAGGGACAACCCCGTTCCGGCCGGGTGCCCCCTTGCCCGGCGCCCCCCGATGCCCGAGTCTGCCCCGATGACGACCACCCTCCGCATACGGAAACGCCCGGCCTGAAGGCCGCCACCCGCCGCCGGGATCCTCGGCGGCCCGCGTTCCCCCATGCATTCGGAGGGCCCCATGCCCGTCACCTGGTTCGTCTCGGATACTCACATCGGGCACAAGGGCATCCTCTCGCCCAGGATGGACCGCCCGCGCCCCTTCGCCTCGATCGAGCAGCACGACGAGGTCCTGATCTCGCGCTGGAACGACCGTGTCTGCAAGCATGACATCGTGTACCACCTAGGCGACTTCGCGTATGGGTGCAGTCATACCTACGCTCGGCAAGTATTCGATCGCCTGAACGGCATCAAGTTCCTGATCCGTGGCAATCATGAAGAGAGGGGCGACAGGCTTCCATGGGCGTCCCCGCCGGTGGATGTACTGCGCGTCCACGTGCAGGATCCGGGAATGCCGCGCGCCCAGGGGATTTGGCTGTCCCATTACTCGCATCGGACGTGGCCGAACATCTGGCGGGGCGACATTCACCTCTATGGGCATTCGCACGGGTCCCTGCCGGCGACCTCGCGGTCGTGCGACGTCGGCGTCGACTGCTGGGGCTACCGGCCCGTGCGGCTGTCCGAGGTGATGGAGGTCCTCGACGAGACGGCCGCCCGGGAGGCCGGGGCCGCCGCCGCGGCGGCGCTCGCCGAGGCGGCGTGAACGGGCCGGTAAGGGGGGGCGGGTAGGACGGGGCATGCCCCGCCCCCGCCTCGTCCGCGCTCTCGCCTATCACCACCCCGGCCCGCATCAGGCCGACCCGGACTTGCCAAGGCGGGAGATGTGGGTGGAGCGGGCAGCGGACGGGATCGCGGCGCTGACCGCGCACCCCGTTTACCAGCTAGCGCCCCTTCACCCAGAGATCCGCAAGTTGATGGTCCATCCCGGGCTGCAGCGGCGCATCATGAAGGATGTGCGCTTCACGAAGGACGGACCGATCGAGGCCCTGATCTGGTGCCCGCGGTGGGCGGGGCGTTTCGGGGCGTACCGCCTCGCCGAGCCGCCGGGGTCCCTCTACGATCCGTATCGCCCCCACGACCCTGACAACTTGTTCACAGACTATGACCACTGGATCGGCATGACCCGGAATCGGGTTTGGACAACGGGCGGCGGCGATCGGGATCACCTCGTGCTCGGTGCTTACGTGCACCTATTGGCGCGCCTGGACCCACACGGAGACCCGCTCCCGGCGGAGCCGCAGGGGGCGATCCCGGACGCGGACGAAGACGCTCTGGGGACGCTCGCGCCCTAGGAGCGTGGGGGCCGCCGCGCCGCGGCGATGGCGGCCTTCGACTCCGCCCGCTCCTCGGCGCAGGCCTCCTCGAACGCCTTCCGCAGGCGCTCCCGGAGCGCCAGGCCCTCGGCGGCCAGGTCGGTGCCCGCGTGCTCCGGGTACTCCGCCACGACGAGCCGGCTGGCGTACGCCGCGTACCGCGCCTGCCGGCGCCACCGCTCCGCCGGCGGCCGGGCGAGGACCTCCCGGGCGTCGGCGACAGCGGCTTCGAGGGAGGCGTGGGCTGGGCGGGTCATGCGCGGGCTCCGGTGGGAAGGGTGACGGGGACGTAGACGAGGCCGTTCGGGAACAGGCGGACGCGGTAGACGCGGGGCGGCTGCCCGGGGACGAGGCGGTCTCGGACGAGATCGCCGTCGCGCTCGGCCGTCTGCAGGCGCAGGGGGAGCGCCTCGATCGCGGCGCGTAGGTATCCTCGGGTCATGCGCGCGCCCACTCGTACGGGGGCTCCTGGCGGTGGTGCCGGACGCCCCAGACCTCCCCGAGGTTGGCCTTCGAGCGCGGCGCCCGGCACCACGCGCGCAGCGCCGCGTCGAGCTCGGGCGTGATCCCGAGCCAGGTGCAGTAGCGGCCGACCGCGATGCCGGCCCCCGCGGCGAGGCGGACGATCGTCGACCGCGAGCAGCCCAGGGCCCGGGCGAGCGTCTCCGGGTCGCAGTGCGAGCCGACGGCGGGGAGCTCCGGCTCGAACGGGACGGTCATCAGGACCTCGACCGCCTGCCGGAGACGCCGGGTCCGCATCGCGGCTTGCCGATCGGCCGCGCGCTCGGCCCGCTTCAGCGTCCGGCGGTGGAGGCGGGCCTCGCGCTCGGGGACGGCATACAGCGCTTCGTTGACGACGTGGCGCATGTGGCGCTCGTGCCAGGGCGCAGCCGCGGCGCCGACGACAAGGGCGCGGCAAGACCACGCTTCCCCGTCCCCGGCGTCGACGACGTAGGCCCGCGCCGGCGCGCCGGAATCGAGGAGCGGGGCGACGTCGCAGGCGACCGTGCGCGGGACGTGCCCGAGCATCCGCGTGTTCCGCCAATGGATCTCGATGGCGTTCCGGTCGTGGGCGTTCTCAGGGTGCCGGACGAGCTGGAGCACGTCGCCGTTCGCAGGCATGACGACGACGTCCAGGTCCTCGTCGCGCCGGGCGTAGTCGTAGAACTGGAGGCCGGCGACTTGGCAGGTGAACCAGGGCTCCCCCACGGCGAGGCGGGGGAGCTCGACGCCGACGGGCGTGTCGGCCAGGCCGGCGAGGTCGGGGACGATCGGGAGGGGCGTCACGAGGGCCTCCCCTCGGCGCGGGCGGTGAGGATGCCTGACATGCGGGCGAACTCGGCGGTGATCGCGAACGAGCCACGGGCCTGGAAGATGGTCTGCAGAGTCGGCGGTGGCGGTGTCTCCTCCACGGGCCGCTCGACCGGAACGAGGAGAGATGTGATCGTCTCCTCGGACCACGGGAGGGGCGTGGGCATGGGGCCGAGCAGGTTGCTCCAGGCGTCCTGACGCTGGCGGTCGTAGACCTCCCCGATGGTCTCGTTCGCGGCAACGATGCCGCCGAAGAGCAGGTGGTCCCGGACGGCCGCATCGATGCGTTCGCCTTCGAGGAGGACCCACTCCGGCGCTCGATCGTCCCCGGGGCGCGCCCCTCCCTGCACGTCGTACGTGGCGAGGTACGGGAGGCCCGCATCGGCCACGATCGTCCCGGGCTGGTAGGCCGCGTGCGGATGCCATGGGCCCTCGTAGGAGATCAGGTTGTCGTAGATGCACGTGCCGATCGGCAGCCGCCGGACGCGTTCGAGCGTGCTCGTTCGCATCGGGCCGGGATTCCGCTCGACCCCGGCCACGAGATGCCTCTCGGCCGGTGGGGGGAGCTGGTCCTCTGGGCGGTCCTGCGCTTGTCCGGCGCGCGCGATCGCGGCGCGGTAGGCGTCCAGGATGACCATGTTCTGACGTTCGATCCCAGCCCCGATCAGGGACCGCGCAGGTACGTCGAACCGGATGCCGGACCGCGTCCTGAAACCCAAGCCCTGAAGGTGGAAGAGCATCCACGCTTCGACGACCGGGTCGGCCTCCTGCGCCGTGAGCTCCATGATCGGGTGGATCGGTCCGTGCGAGATGCCCGCTCCGATGATCGCCACGTCCGGCCTCTCGTTCGTGCGGATCCTGACGCCCCCGCTCAGCTCGAAGGGCCCGATTTCGCCGATGGGGCGGAAGGACGTGACGCGGAGACCGGGGGCGTTCGGAACGAGGTAGGCCTCGCCGCGTAGCGGGAGCATCCGCGCCTCCTCGCGCGCCTCTCGCATCAGGCGGCGCATCTCGCGATGGGCCCGGTCAACCTCCTCGCGCGCCGCGACGATCTCTGGAGGCAAGCGGTCCCGGCGGAACGACCTGCCGTCGTCCAGCAGGACGATCCCCGTGTCCTCGTCGACGCCGAACCTGTGCCCGGCGGCGGCGAACGCGGCGGCGAGGTGCTGGACCTGCATGGCCGCGCCTTTGCCGGGGCCGTGATTCGAGTACCCGCGCGCGTAGTCGAGCACGTGGCACCGCACCCGCACGGTCAGCACGGAGAAGCCGTCGGCCCGGCGTAGTGACCAAATCGAGTTGTCGGCCAGATCCTCCCCACCGACGAGGGCGTCGTAGTCCCCATCGCCGACGCAGTGCCGCATCGCGGCGCCTTCACGGTCGAGGGCCTGCCAGGTTACGAGGCGGACCCAATACATGCCCTCGTCGGCCTCGACGCGGTCGGCGGTCCCCCGCTCCCCTGCGGGAGCACCCCGGGTCTCAGAGGCCATCGCGCTGCCCCCGGTTGCGACGAGCGAGGCGCTCCCGCAGGGCGTGGAGCTCCTGGTCGAGCACGCTCGCCCCGCTGAGATCGAGGGGCCACACCGGGCTGTAGGGCTCGCCCATCACGACGAGATGCCGCTCGATCCCGACCAAGTTGCACATCTTCTCGGAGGGGAGCCGGCGGCCCCGGAGGGCTTGACCGAGGTCGCCCTCGTGCAGGCACGTAGCCCACGCGTACGCGCGCTGGGATCCCGCCTGTGCGACGCCCTCGCGCAGGCGTGCGACTACGTCGTCGTAAGTAACCAGGCGCACGAGACGCCCGCCTTCGGCTTCCATGAAGGCCTCCCCGGCCGAATCCAAGACCACGCTTCGATTGTCCCACTTGCGAAACTGCGCGCAAGGGCGAAAATACCAGCAAGCGACGATTCACGAGCGATCGGGAAGCGAAACGCGGTTCGGTATCATTTGGGAAGATTGGTGGAGACGATGCTTCAAAGGACCGAATGCTCGAACCTTGCCGCCGCAAATGCGGCGCCCCCGTTCCTTGACCTCGCGTTCCGCAAGGCCGGCCACGGGAAGCTCGTCGCGGGCCGCACGCGCCTCGCCGACGTGGCCTGGGATCGCTGCAGGACCGGCATGCGCGAGGCCGGGTTTGATGTCCGGGACGGCGTCGTGACATGGGATCTCGCCCGCGCCCCGGCCGAGCCGAAGCTGTCGTTTCGGCTTGCGGCATGGGAGCGTGTCACCCGCGCCGAGCTCGGTGCGATTGAAGCGAGGGAGGCGGCCCGTCGGCCCGTCGACGCGAAGGCACTGGCAGCCGTGCAAGCCGACCTGGAGGACGCGCTCGCGAGGCATGCGTGGGCGTTCCGGGACAAGGCAGCCCTCGCGGCGGGGTTCGCGGGCGCCAGCCGTCTCACCCCCGGGCAGCACCGATTCGCGCGGGCCCTCCTGCACGAAGCCCGGGACGTCGTCGCAGCGGTCGATCGCCGGCTTCGCGAGCCGGCCGGTGAGGAGGACCTCGCCGCCGTGCAGGAGTTCGACATCCGGGAGGACCTGCTCGCGGCGTGCCGGTGGCTGTCCGGGCTCGACGACGACCGCTGCCGGGACCGCAACGGGCGGGGCTGGAGCGCGGTCGCGTCGGGCGCCGGGCACCGGCTCGCCGCCGCCGATTCGTTCGACGTGCTCCAGGCCGCGCACGCCCGCCGGCTCGTCTACCCGCACCGCGCCCAGCTGCCCGGCGATCTGCGCGCCCGGCTTGGCCTGTGAGGGAGGCCCTGATGCTCGCGCGAATCCGTGCCTCGTGGCGCCGCCTCCTCGGCGCGAAGCCGGCCCCGGCGCCGCCGGCCCGGGAGCCCTGGCCGATGCCCGAGGTCGTCCGCGCGCCGAGGCAGTCGTGGCCGGTGGCGGAGCTCGTCCAGCAGCACGCGCGCGTGCTCCTCTACAGGCACGAGAGATTGCCGGATCCGCTGCCGCTGCCGGCGCCGCTGCAGGCGTGGGTCGGCCGGCTGGACGCGACGCAGCTCGGTCTCGTCATCGGGTGCGAGGCGTACCGACTCCACCGCCACCTCGCGAACGGCCTGGAGGGCGGCGGCGCACTGGGCCCGTTCCGGCTCCCGCCGGTCCTCCCCGGGGCCGCCGCGCCTCCGCCGGCGTCGGGCGGTGGCGGCGGCAAGGGCGGTCCGCCTCGGTCGGTCGACCTCGCGGAGGCGCTGGCGGAGCTCGGGCTGACGCCCGCCTACACCTACGGACCTCGTCGCTAAAAATCGTGACCGGTCACGCTTTGTGACTTTCATCCCGCGAGCCGAAGCTCCCCTCGCGGCACCCGCTTCCCCCTTCCTCGGCCGCCTGGGACCTCTCCTAATGCTTACCCGTCTCCTCGCCTTCCTCGCCACGTTGTTCGCCCCGATCGGGCAGGCCGCGACGGCGGCCATCTCGGGCCTGCGCTCGGCCGGCCACGCCGCGGTCGCCGCGACGCGCGAGGCCATCGATCTGCTCTGGGACGACCTCCTGCCCGCCCGCAAAGCCGCGCGCGTCGCCGGCAAGGGTGCTTCCGCCCTCGGCCGCGGGGCTGCCCTCGCCGGGGCAGGTACCGCGATCGCGGCCGGCGCCGCCGTCGAAGCCGTCGGCGGGACGGTCGGGCGCACGCTCGGCGCGATGTTGCCGACGCCACCCGTGACCGCACGGTCGCTCGCGGACGCCGCGGTCGCCAACGACGACGCCCGCGGGCGGGGGGCCGCCGTGGCTCCGGCCATCGCCCCGGCTCCGGCCGCGGCGCTCTCCCCCGGCCTGCGGTGGCTCGCCCCGGAGCGCCATGGCGAGCTCGTCCAGGAGTACGCGCGACTGTGGCTCCTGCGGGACCGCGAGGCGATCTACCGCCTGCCCCCGATCAACCCGGTGGTGATCCAGTGGATGGGGACGCTGACGGAATCGGAGCTCCGCCTGCTCAAGCACCTGCCGGCCGAAAGGATCGAGGCGCACATCCTGGCGCGGGATCCCCGTGACCGGAACGCGGCCCTTCCGCCCGTCCCGTCCTACGTCTCCGATCTGCGGCCGATCCTCAGCCTGGAAGAGCGCTTGCACCAGATGGGCCTGTCCCCCGAGGAGGCGCGCCCCTTCCTGGAGAAGGAGGCCGCCCAGGCGGCGGCTCACGAGGCGGAGGAGCGCCGCTGGAAGGCCCGGCAGGAGCGCGAGGCTGACCCCGCCCCGGCGCCGGTCCCGCCGTTCCGGCCCGCATTTGGCCGCTAGGGCACCCCACAACGCAAAAGGCCCGCCGCGAGGCGGGCCTTCTTCGTTTCAGGGGGCGGGCTGGCTCAGGCGGCGTAGCCCCGACGGGCGGCGGCGAGCTCGGCCCGCAGAGCCATGATCTCCTGCGCCATGGCGTGGTTCTCGACCACGAGGTTCGCCGCGGCGCGCCGGGCCTGGGCGGCGGCTTGCTCGGCGACGGCGGCCCGATGCAGGGCGGCGTCCTCGTCCTCGCGGGCCTCCTGGAGCCGGATCGCGAGCTCTGCGACGGAGGACGCCGCGGCCCGGCGCTCCCGGCGGATCTCACCCTTGAACGTCTCGACGGCCATGTGCCCGAGCGCGAGCCCCTGACCGACCCGGGATCCTGCATCGAGGGCAAGGTAGGCTGCGTGCGACATGGGGGCGGCTCCGGCGACTGGGGTGCCCTGAAGATGGGCGCGCGGGGATTCCTGCGTCAACGGGATGGCCGAGGGTTTCGCAAGCTATCCCTGGGCGGAAGTTAACCGGGACGTGTCCGGTCGGCGGTTTTGGGGCCAGGGATACGTGTACGTTACTCCTAGACTTCGAAACGGCTGTACTCGGAAATGAATCGAATTTCCGAGGGCCTCTCACCCCGGGGTCAACAGGCGCTCCTTGAGGGCCTCGACGACCTGCAGAGGGTCGTAGACGACTGGCTCCCGGCCGGCCCGCTCCAGCTTCACGTTGCGCAGGAGTAGGTGGTCTCGCACTGTCCGGAGGAGCGCCGCTGGGTCGAGCGGCCGCGTCAGGGACCGGTCGTCGCGCGAGAGGTAGGAGCGCAGCGCGTCGCCGATCGCACGGTCCAGGACGACCGGCTCGGGCCGTCCGGCGTCGCGCCGGCGCTCGCGCTCCTCGGCTTTCCGCCTGCGGGAGAGTGCGCGCTCGTGGGCAGCGCGCTCCTCGGGGGTCAGGGTCAGCCGCTTCGCCATGGGATCCTCCTGCGTCTCCGGGCAGGGTGGGCCCGGGGCATGCAAGGAACCAGGACAAGTCACGGAAAGACCCGCCGAAATCGTGACGTAGCCTCTGAAGCTGAACAATCGTTCAGTTTCACGGGCGCACAGCGGGCGCACAGCGGGCGCACGTCGGCCCGCGGGGGTTCAGGCCGGCTCCAGGACGATCCGGGCCCGTAGGCCCAGCGAGGCGGCGACGGCGAGCTGGCGGTCGAGGTCCCAGCCCGAGATGTCCCCGCTGCGCAGGGCGGTCCTGACCTTGGGGGACGCCATCCCGACGGGGTATCGCCGGAGGCTCGGGCATCGCTCGGCGGCTCGGGCGATCGCCTCGGGCGGGGCGGCCGCCAGGGCCGGGGCGAGCTGCTCGGCGAGGTCAGCCAAGATGCCGGAGCGAGCCTCCACAGGACATGCCGAGCCGCTTCAATCAGACTCGTCAAGGGCAAGGAAGCGCCATGAGCGGACATCAACTCGATACCCGGAACCGGACATTCAGCTTCGCGCCCACCCCGGTCTTAAAACCGCATCCTCACAATGCCTGAAAGCAGACATACGAGCTTGCAATCGATTGTTCAGCAACAGCAACGCTCCGAGTAGCGCTGCAGAGGTGTAAGGCCTCCCGACATCCACAACCATCGACGACCGTTGCGACTCTGTGTGGACATGCATCGATGTGCTATGGAGTGCGGGGAGGATGACACATCAGGATGCGGTCCATCGGTGAGCACCTCGTCGAAGCGTGGCCGCGCCTGTTCCGCTACGCGCTGACGCTGACGCGGGAGCCCGACGCCGCGCGCGACCTGATGCAGCAGAGCGCCCTCAAGGCGCTCTCGACGGGGACGACGCCGAGCGAACCGCGGGCGGCCCGCGCCTACCTGTTCCGGATCGTGCGCCACGCCTGGATCGATCGGCTCCGCCGGAACCGGACCCGCCGCGAGGACGATCTCGTGGATTGGCCCGACGAAGGGTTCGACGACCGCCTGATTGAGGCCATCGCCGTGCGCCAGGCTTTCGCCACCCTCGATGCACCCTGCCGAAAGGTCGTGACCTGCGTGGACGTCGAAGGCCTGAGCTACCGGGAGACCGCCAAACGGCTCGGCATTCCCGTCGGCACGGTCATGAGCCGTCTGCACAGGGCGAGGCGGATCATGCTGCACCGGATCGCCGAGCCGTCCGATGGGAGCGAGGGGCCGTGATGCGCTGGGAGACCCTCAATGCCTACGTCGATGGGGAACTTGATGCGAAGGACCGGCGCGCGGTCGCGGAGACGCTGGCCCGCGATCCGGTCCTGGCCGCGCGGGTCGCGACCCTGACCCGGCTGAAGCAGGGGGTGAAACGGGAGGTGAAGGCTGCGGTCGTGCCGCCCCCGCGCGCGCCGATGGCCCGCGCCTCCCTCGGATGGGCGTGCGCCGCGGCCCTGGTCGTCCTCGTCGGTACCGGCTGGCTGGCCCCGTCGTCTCGCCCGCCGGCCGACGCCGCGCGCGCGGCCTTCATGGCCTGGAGTGCGGCGGGCGCACCCGCGAACGCCATGCAGCCCGCGGGCGGCCTGAACGGCTTCCCCCTCGATCTCGGGGCGGCGGGCTTCCGCTTGGTCTACCTGTCCGAGGGTGACGGTTCGGCTGGCCGGCTTGCCGGTTACGAGGGGCGTCACGGCTGCCGGCTCGCCGTCTGGAGCAGGCCGTCGCGCGGGCAGGCCGGACTCGAGATCGCGCAAGGGGACCGCGACCTGCGTGTGGCGCGCTGGGACAGCAAGGGGCGCCGCTACGTCCTCCTGTCCGAGACGGTGCCGGCCGAGCGCTTCGCCCTGCTGGCCGAGGTGGCCGTGCTCCTCACCGAACCGACCAAGACGGACCGCCTGCGGCTCGCCCTGGACCGGGCCACCGGCCTCTCTGAACGCCCCTGCACCGGCTGACCGGCGCGGGCCGCGGAATTTATTTCGACCCGCCGCGAATAGACCGGGGGCGACGTGCGTCTCCTCCTCCGCACGTCGCGGGCCCGGTCGCCGGAGTCACGCGCGAAACCGGGGAGGAATCGGATGCTCGACAGACGCGATCTCATCAGGCGGGCGGGTCTCACCGCCCTGGCGGGCCTCGGCGGCGGCAGCTTCGCGTCGTTGCGGGCACTCGCGGGCGACACCACCACGCTGCCCTTCGGCAACGGCGAGCGGCCCCTGGTGGCCTATCCGGGCAAGCGCCCGCTGCTCCAGATGACCGCGCGCCCGCCGCAACTGGAGACCCCGTTCTCGGTGTTCGACGAGGGCGCCATCACGCCCAACGACGCGTTCTTCGTGCGCTACCACCTCGCCGACATCCCGACCGAGATCGACCCCGAGACCTACCGGGTTGCGATCAAGGGCCATGTCGAGAAGGAGGTCTCGCTCTCGCTCGCCGACCTGAAGGCGATGCCGACGACCGAGATCGTCGCGGTCAATCAGTGCTCGGGCAACTCTCGCGGCTTCTTCGAACCGCGCATGGCCGGCGGGCAGCTCGCCAACGGGGCGATGGGCTGCGCCCGATGGACCGGCGTGCCGCTGAAGGCGGTGCTCGACAAGGCCGGGGTGAAGGCGGGCGCCGTCGAGGTCGCCTTCACCGGCCTTGACGGCCCGGTGATCCCGGAGACGCCGGACTTCGCCAAGTCGCTCAAGCTCGACCACGCCCGCGACGGGCAGGTGATGCTCGCCTGGGGCATGAACGGGCAGGATCTGCCCTGGCTCAACGGCTATCCCCTGCGCCTCGTCGTGCCAGGATTCTACGGCACCTACTGGGTCAAGCACCTGGAGAGCATCAGCGTGCTCGACAAATCCTTCGACGGCTTCTGGATGCAGAAGGCCTATCGCATCCCCGACAACGACTGCGCCTGCACGCAACCCGGCAAGGCGGCGGACAAGACCGTGCCGATCAACCGCTTCACCGTGCGCTCCTTTCTCACCAACCTGACCGACGGGGCGGACGTGAAGGCCGGGCGCACGCCCTTGCGCGGCATCGCCTTCGATGGTGGCTCGGGAATCAAGTCGGTGGCGGTCTCGACCGACGACGGCAAGACCTGGGCGGAAGCGCGGCTCGGGCAGGATCTCGGCCCCTACGCCTTCCGGCCCTGGACCCTCGACGCGGAGCTGTCGCAGGGGGCGCACGCGATCCGGGTGCGGGCAACCGCCAACGACGGGGCGAGCCAGCCGATGGAGCCGCGCTGGAACCCGGCCGGGTACCTGCGCAACGTGGTCGAGACCACCCGCGTGCGCGCGGCCTGAGGGAGTGACGACGATGACCCGCACCACCCTCGCCCTGACGGCGGCGCTTGCCCTCGCCACCGGCGCGGCCCTCGCCGCCCCGAAATCCTACGCGGTGCCGGAGCCGACAGCGGAGCTGCGGGCGCCGAAGGCCGGCACGCACGCGGAGGGCTTCGAGGCGGCCCAGGCGAACTGCCTCGTCTGCCATTCGGTGGACTACATCGCGATGCAGCCGCCCGGCAAAGGCGCGGCCTTCTGGGAGTCCGAGGTGACCAAGATGGTCAAGGTCTACCACGCGCCGATCGACGCGGCGCAGGCCAAGGCCATCGCCGCCTACCTCGCCGACACCTACTGAGGCGCGGCTGGAAACAGGGGGCGGTCCGGCGACCGCCCCCCTCGTCCCGTCAGCGCGGTGCCTGCGTCTGGACCGTCGCGCCGGTCTCGCCGGGCTTGCCCTCGACGATGACGAGGCTTCGCCGCGCGGCCTCGTTCGCGTTCTGCGTCACCTGCCGGATCGGGCCCACGGCGTTGACGATGGCCGCGCCCGCCGGGTTCGTCATGAAGGCGGCCAGCGGCTCCAGCGGCCCGGCGCCCTTCGGATCGGCCGACAGGGCCAGCACGTAGGGCTTCTTCGGCGTGAGGCCCGTCACCGCCGCCTGCAGGGTCTGCAACACGCCCTGGTCGAACAGCGTGACCTGCGTGGCCGCCTTGCCATCCGGCCCGGCCAGCGTCAGCGTGCTCGACTGGCCCGCCGCGCCCAGCGGCTGGAGGTTCGGCGCACCCGCTCCCTCCGACACCGCGTCCGGGACGTAGGCCACCCCCTGCGGCCCCTGGCCGATCGGGATGGTGGCGATCACCGCGTTGCTGCCGGTGTCGATCACCGCGACCGCGTCGGCATTCTCCAGGCCGACATAGATCCGCGAACCATCGCCCGAGGGCCAGAGGCCGTGCGGGAGCGCGCCGGTGGGAATCGTCGCGACCTGCGAGAAGTCGTCGGTGCGGAACACCTTCACTTGGTTCAGGCCGCCGATCGTCACGTAGGCGAACTGCCCGGCCTTCGTGCGCGCGATGTTGACGTGGTTGGTGATCGGTCCGGTCTCGATGGTCTTGAGCGCCTTGAACGGCGGCGTGGCCTCGAACACCTGGACGCGGCCGACGTCCTTGAGGGTGAACCACACCTGCTTGCCGTCGGGCGTCGCCGCGATGTCGGGGCAGAACGGGCTCTCCTGCTTGATCCGCCCGACGATCTCGCGGCTCTTCACGTCGATGGCGACCGTCTCGGGGCTGAAGCTGGAGCAGACGTAGCCGTAACGCCCGTCGGGCGAGAAGATCGTCATGCCGGGCCCGTTTGGCACCGTGATCCGGCCCGTCTCCTTGCCGGTCCCCGCGTCGAGGATCGCGACGTAGTCCTCGCCGCGCACGCTGACCCAGACCTCGCGCCCATCCGGCGTGAAGAACGCCTCGTGCGGCGAGCGGCCGACATAGGTTGTGCGGCGCACAGTGTTGGTGGCGGTGTCGATGAAGCTGACCGAGTTCGAGCCGATCGAGACGGCGAGCAGGGTCTTGCGGTCGGGCGAGAAGCCCATGCCGTGGACCAGGAGCTGGCCGCGATAGAGCGGGCTCAGGTTCGCGGGCGTCGTGTCGCCGAGACGGATCACGCCTAGGAGCGTATTGGCGGCTGGGTCGATCACCGAGACCGTGTTGGAGAACTGGTCCGAGGTGTAGAACCGGTCGCGGGGGCCGACCGGCACGTCCGGCGCCGAGGCGGGCCCCGGCGCCTGGCCCGCAAGCGCGGTCCCGCCGAGGAGGGCGAGCAGCAGGGTCGCCGGAATGAGGTGTCGCATCATGAAGGTCTCTTCGCGCTGATGGTCGGGACGGGGGACGGCGATCCGCTCAGTGGTGGTGGCGGGCCGGCGGCTGCGTCGGTGGGGTCTGCGCGACCGGTCGCTCGGCGAGGGCGCGGCGCATGACCTCGATCTCCTGCGCCTGCTCGACGACGATGCCCTGCGCGAGCCGACGCAGGACCGGGTCGCGGCCGTATGCGAGTTCGGCCTTCGCCATCTCGATCGCGCCCTGATGGTGCGGGATCATCATGGCGGCGAAATCCCGGTCGGGGTCGCCGGACGGCGACACCGTCATGTCCGCGTGCATCCGCGCCATCGATTGGGCCATCATCGCATCGAAGCCGCCGGGGGCGGTCTCCGCATGCCCGGCGCGCATCATCATGCCGCCGCCCAGGACACCCCCGGCCATGAACAAGGTGATGAGGATCGCCGTCGGTGCTCCGCGCATGGTCTCTCCCGCAGTGTCGAGGTCACGCGGGGAGAGATGCCGGCCGGGCCGGGATATTCCCCGGCGCTCCCGGTCAAGCGGTCACGGATGCGTGATCGGCTCGCCGGGGCCAAGCTTGGAATAGTTCGGGCAATTCCGGCATCTCTGTTCCGAACAGCGGCACGGGCATCGCCGTAGCCGCGATCCGGAGACCACCCTTGGACGACCTCGCCGTCCTGATCGAACCGCAGATTCCGGCCCTGCGGCGCTACGCGACCGCGCTGCTGCGGCAGCGCGAAGCAGCCGACGACCTCGTCCAGGACACGCTGGAACGGGCGATCCGCGCCTGGCCGCAGCGCCGCGAGGGCGATCTGCGGGCGTGGCTGTTCGCGATCCTGCGCAACCGCTACCTCGAAGGCGTGCGCCGCCGCCGGGGCATCGAGGTCGGCCCGGAGGCGCTGATGGAGATCGCGGAGGTCGGGGTCGATCCCGAGGCGGCCGTGGGCGCGCGGGACGTGCTCGACGGGATCGCCGCGCTTCCCGAGGAGCAGCGGTCCGTCCTGCTCCTCGTCGCGGTCGAGGACATGTCCTATGCCGAGGTCGCCGCCGTGCTCGCGATCCCCGTCGGCACGGTGATGTCGCGCCTCAGCCGGGCGCGCGGCCGGTTGCGCGCCTTCCTCGACCGGGCTCCCACGATCGTCACCGGGCATCTGCGGAGGGTGAAATGACCGCGTCCGACCCGCGTCCCGTCGGCGAGGACGACCTGCACGCCTTTGTGGACGGACGGCTCGATCCGGGCCGCCGCGCCCGCGTCGAGGCGTGGCTCGCCGCGCATCCGGAGGCAGCCGCCCGGGTCGCCGCCGACCGGGAGGTGCGGGAACGCCTGCGGGCGCGCCTCGCGCCCGTGGCGGACGAGCCGATCCCCGCCCGCCTGCGCATCGCGAACCTCGCAGGCTCGCGCCGGATGCGCCTCCCGCGTCGGTGGCCGAGCGCGGCGGCGGCGGCGCTCCTGCTCGCCCTCGGCGGCGCGGCCGGGTGGGCCGGGCGCGGCGCCGTGCCGGGCCCGGGCGCCCACGCCGAACCGATGACGCAGGCGGCCGTCTCCGCCTTCCGCACCTACGTGGTCGAGGCCGCCCATCCGGTCGAGGTCCGCGCCGACGGCTCGACCGACCTCGTGCGATGGCTCAGCGCGCGCCTGGGCCGGCCCGTCACCGTGCCGGACCTGCGGGCGCAGGGATTCCGGCTCATGGGCGGGCGCCTGCTCCCCGCCGGAGACGAGCCGGCGGCGATGCTGATGTACGACGACGACCGGGGCACCCGCCTGACCCTGTACAGCCGGGCCGGGCCGACCGGCGGGCGCGGCGTGTTCCGCTACGCCCGCGCCGACGACGTGGCCGCCTTCTCGTGGATCGATGCCGGGATGTCCTACGTGGTGACGGCCCGCACGGACGAGGCGCGGCTGCTCCGGGTCGCCGAGGCGGTCGATGCGCAGGTCTCGGGCAAGCGCGAAGTCGCGCGGTGATGCTCGTATCCGAACCCTGCCGGACCACGCCGGCCAAGGCCCCCGCCGAGCACGAGACGCCATGACCCTCGACCAGTTGCGCATCTTCGTGGCGGTTGCCGAGCGCCAGCACGTCACGCGGGCGGCCGAGGCGCTGAACCTCGTCCAGTCGGCGGTCAGCGCCGCCATCAGCGCACTGGAGACTCGGCACGCCGTCAAGTTGTTCCACCGGGTCGGCCGGGGCATCGAACTGACCGAAGCGGGCGGCGTCTTTCTCAGCGAGGCTCGCGCGGTGCTCGCCCGCGCCCAGGCGGCCGAACAGGTGCTCGCGGACCTCAGCGGCTTGCGGCGCGGCACGCTGTCCATCCAGGCGAGCCAGACCATCGCCAGCCACTGGCTCCCCCGGCACCTCGTCGCCTTTCGGGCGGCCTATCCCGACATCGTCCTGCGGCTCGGCATCGGCAACACCGCCGAAGCCGCCGAGGCGGTCCGAGCCGGGACGGCGGAACTCGCCTTCGTGGAGGGCCCGATCGAGGACGGCAGCCTCGCGAGCACTCCGGTCGCCGAGGACCGGCTGATCCTCGTCATCGCGCCTGATCACCCGTTGGCCGCACGCGCGCGGTCGGGACGATCCGACCTCGCTTCAGTCTCCTGGGTGCTGCGCGAACCCGGATCGGGCACGCGCTCCGCCTTCGAGGCGGCGATCGTCGCGCTGGGCATCGCACCGGACGCACTCACGGTTGCCCTCGAACTGCCGTCGAACGAGGCTGTCCTCGCCGCCGTCGTGGCGGGGGCCGGGGCGAGCGTTCTATCCGAAGCGGTGGTCGGACCCTCTCTGCGAACCGGAGCGCTCGTCGCCGTGCCCTTCGCTCTGCCGACGCGAACCTTCCGGGTCCTGCGCCACAAGGAGCGCTACCGCAGTCGCGCCGCCGACGCCTTGCTCGACCTGATCCGTGCCGCCCCCTGACGGGGGGCGGCCCTTCAGGCGACCTCGACCCACACACGGTGCCAGGAGGCGCTGAGGTAGCCCTTGAAGTTCCACGTCTCGTCCGGCCGCGCCGGCTGGGTCTGCCCGGCGCTGTCCCAGGCGCGCACCACGAGGTCGCGCTCGCCGGACGGAAGGTCCAGCACGATCTCCCAGAACGTCCAGGCGAAGGGAGCGCCGGCCTCGTGTTCCAGCGTAGCTTGATGCCAGGACCGACCGCCATCGCCCGAGACATCGACGCGCACGATCGCCCGATCTCCCGCGATGGCGTACCCGCGAATGGTGGTCTCGCCCGCCTTGAGCCGGGCTCCGCGCGCGGGCTCGCAGATCGCGGCGTTAAGCGGCATCGTTTCGATGGTGTGGCCTTTCGCGGGATTGGCGGTCTCGGCCGTCACGTCCGGCGGGAACAGCTTGTAGTCGTCGGCTTGCATCGGGTTGGTCGAGGGATGGTCCTGCACCGTGATGCGCTTCAGCCATTTCGGGCTGCGCACGCCCGCGAAGCCCGGCACGACGGCCCGCACGGGGAAGCCGTGCTCGGGCAACAGCGATGCCCCGTTCATCGCGAAGGCCAGCAGTGTCTCGCCGGCGACCGCCTTGGCGAGCGGGATCGAGACGCCGTAGGGCCGTCCCTCCACCACATCTTGGCTCTCGAAGGCCACATGGAGGTCCGAGTGGAGGTTCGCTCCTGGCGCTACGCCCGCCGCACGCAGGACGTCGCCGAGGCGGACGCCGGTCCAGTCCGCCGTCCCGATGGCGCCGCCGTCCCAAGGATCGCCCGAGACTGGGGCGACCGCCCGCATATCGGCGCGGCGGTTGCCGGCGCACTGCATCGTGGCCGTGACGGTCGCCTCGGGAAAACGCGCGCGCAGATCCGCCAGCGACAGATCGAGGGGACCGACATGCGCGCCATCGACGGACAGGCGCCATGCGGCGGCGTCGATCTCCGGCAGGTCGCCGTGGGAGCGGACGTAGAAGTCTTCCGCAGGGGTCCGGTAACGGGCCCGCAGGCGGGTCAGCGGTGGCTCGGCATTGTAGGGGCGCTCCCCATGAACGATCAGGCGCGCCATACGCTCGGTCAAGCTCGACATGGGTGTCTCTATCGCAGAAGGTCGGACTCCAACGCGCTCATACGCGCCGGGTGGCAGGCCTATTTCAGGCGATGCCGAGCAGGCGGATCAGCCCGAGGCTCACGGCCGTCAGGGCGGCGAGCGAAGCGACTACCGCCAGGGTGACGCGTGGTCCCGCCTTGGCGACGCTGCGCACGTCGACGCCGAGGCCGAGGGCCGCCATCGACACGATGGTCAGCGCGTTCGCCGCCGCGGCCATGGGGTGCAAAGCCGCTTCGGGAACGAGCTCCGCGGAGCGAAGACCCGTCAAGGCCAGGAAGGCGAGGATGAACCACGGCACCAGCCGGTGCAGCGGCATCCGGCCCGAGGCGGGGCGCTCGCCGGCCGTGCGGTGCGGTACGGTCACGCCCGTCCCCGCGCGCAGCCAGCTAATCCCGAGCGAGAGAGCCAGGACCACTGGCCCAAGCATCAGCACGCGGACCAGCTTGACCAGGGTGCCGACTTGGACGCTGAGGGCGGCCACCGGGGCGGTTGCGGCGAGAACCTGCGGCACGGCGTAGACCGTGAGCCCCGCGAGCACACCGTACTGCATCGGTGAGAGTCCGAGCAGCGGCACGAGCAGCGGCAACCCGAGAACGACGAGAACGCCGAGCACGGCGGTGAAGGCGATGGAAGAGGCGACGTCCTCGCCGTCCGCGTCGATCACCGGGGCCGCCGCCGCGATCGCCGAGTTTCCACAGATCGAGTTGCCGCAGGCGACGAGGATGGCCAGGCGCGGGGTCAACCCGAGAACTCGGCCGATGCCGTAGCTCGCCGCAATGGCGAGGGCCACCACCACCGCGATGCCGACGAGGAGCCCCGGCCCGGCCGCGAGCAGCGTCCCGAGGCTGAGCGAGGCGCCGAGCAGGACGACGGCGATTTCCAGGACGGTCTTGGCGCCGAACGCGATACCGCGAGCGAAGCGCCGACCAGGGTTCCAGGCCGTGCGGACGGCCGTGCCCAGCACGATGGAGAGGACCAGAGCCTCCAGCCACGCACGGCCGAAGATATGCTTCTCGACCATCTCCAGCCCGAGGGCGGCGCCCGTCACCGCGAGGCAAAGGCTCAGGCCGGGCAGGATGGAAGACAGAGCAAGCGCGCGTGATCGGAGAAAGGCTGCTGCGGGCATGGTGCGTGCACCTCGCGGACTGGATCTGCCACGACCATGACCGCGTCCATTCGTTCGATCCAACGGAACGTATCGATCATTTTGATCACGCGATGCGATGATTTGGCTGGGGACGACGAACGTCGTGCTTTGGCTTGAAGCCAGTCTTGTCGATTGGGCAACCCGAGTTTGCGGCTTCGCTGATATCAGGGAACGTTGTAGATTACCGCTGACTAGGTTTCTTGAGACAGAAACCGTTGAGGTCAGAGGCGGGCCGTCAGGTTGGTGAACGGGCGGATCAATCGGATGCCTGAGTGACGGCACGGTCGATGTTCACCCTCTCCGCCCAGTCCTTGGCCTCGGACTGACCTTGGAGGTCGATGAGACGAGCGCCGCTGACATCGACGTTCTTGAAGTCCGCGCCCGTGACCGTAGCACCGGTCAAATTGGCCCCGGACAAGTCTGAGCCCATCAGCACCACGCCAGTGAGATCGGCATCCTTAAGATTCGCATACTCCAGGCGTGACCGGCCGAGGTTGGCTCCCTTGAGGTTCGCGCCCGACAGGTTCACCGAGGTGAACACCGCCCGCATCAGACCCATGGACTGATTCTTGATGTTGGCTCCGCCCTTGAGATCGACCAGCGTGGCGCTGCTCATGTTGGCGCCCTTGAAATCGCCGATGGGCATGGACCGGCTGAGGTCGGCCCCGCTGAGGTTGGCCTCCCGCGCAGTGATGCCGAACATTTTCGCGTCCGCGAGCTTGGCCCCGGAAAGGTCTGCCTTCAGGAGCCATGCCTGTTCGAGGTTTGCGCCGCTGAGGTCGGCGCCGCGTAGATTGGCCTTGTTCAGGCGCGCAGTTCGTAAGTTGACGCCCCGGAGATTCAACCCGGAGAGATCGAGGCCCGACAGCGCCTTGTCGTGCAGGTCGATGGGCTTACCGTCCGCGGCCTGGATCATCGCCTCTACGTCGGCGCGGCTCATCTCGGCCTTCGTCATGGCAGGCGAGGACATGTCGGCTCCGAGCAGCAGATCTTGTTCGGCCGCGGCGGGGCCGGCAGCGAAGACGGCGAGCATGAAGCTGAGGGCTAAGCGGCGCATCGGTTTACTCCCGGCGGGCGCCACGCATGGCGGGCACCCTTATCGTGTTCGTTGTGTCGCGATGCTATGCCGGGCCGCTGCACCCGGTCGGTGACCCAGGTCACACAAATCCGGCGCGGCGGGAGGAAAACGCAACGCGCGCCGGACGATCAACCCGTCGTCATGGCCGGGGGACCACGCCAGCCATGACGGATGCCCAAAAGGTCGAGCGGTGGATCGACCGGTTTCCGCTTCTTCAAGCTCTCAGCCCGGCGCATCTTCAGATCGCTCGGGGAACCGTGCATTTCCCGGTGCTGGATGCAGGCGCCATCGCCTACGAACTAAATGGCGAGTGTGCCAACTACCTGATGTGCCTGGAGGGACGCACGCGGATCTTCCGGATGTCGGAGGGCGGACGCGAGGTGCTGATCTACAAGGTTGGCCCGGGCGGCACCTGCCCCCTCACCACTCAGTGTCTCCTGTCCGGCGGCACCTTTCCGGCGCAGAGCGTGGCCGAGGAGCGGACCGAACTCGCGGCCCTGCCGGTCGGCACGTTCCAGCACCTGATCGGCGACAGCGCGGCGTTCCGCAGATTCGTCATGGATGACTACACGCGATTGATGTCCGGCCTGTTCACGCTGATCGACGAGGTCGCGTTCGCACCGCTGAAGCAGCGCCTCGCGCAACGCCTCCTCACTGAAGCCGATTCACGGGGCGTCGCCGCGGTGACCCATCAAAAGCTCGCGGACGATGTCGGAAGCGTGCGCGAGGTGGTGAGCCGTATCCTGGCACAATGGGCCGAGGCGGGCCTAATCGAACTTCGTCGAGGCGCGGTCGAGATTGTTGACCGGACCCGCTTGGAGGCCGCAGGGCGGCGGTGACTGGCGGCGTGCTGGTGTCCATTTTTGAGGCCGACGCAAATCGAGCTTTACGACTGGGTTGGTTCGGCAGGACCTTGTCTGCTCTTTTGGCAAGCCCTCCCCAGAGTAGACAGGCCACTACTGGCCAGAAGTTGCCGAACCGGGTCCATTGAACTGCCTGGAAGCGGACATTTCGACCGTCTGCAATGGGTCAGGTGTTCGCATGCCGCTTGTTCGGCTGTGCGCCATAAGTGGCCTTTCGGACAAAAGCGCTGGAACGGCCGCTTAGCCCACGAGAGCTGCCATTGATGTGGGATGGCAGGTACGAGCGGCGACGACACCCTGATGTCGTGGCTCATTTCCATGCCGCCGGACAGGGCCCTCCACCTGCCTCAACGACGCCGAGGGCTACCTCGTCATCGCCGGCTACACGGCCATCAAGGCGACCGAGTCTGAGTTCGTCGACTTGGAGGCATTCGAGCTCTGAACGGCTGTCAACTGCAGCGTGGTGAAGCGCCTCGTACCAGAGCTTGCGACCGAGTAGTGAGGGGGTATCCCCGGTCGCCTCGAGTTCGGGACAGGCTAGACTTCCAGTTCCACGTCGCCTTCGGGTTCGGCTTAGCGAGCGAGGATGTAGCCGTCCTCGCGGTCACCGTCGCTGAGCGCGTCCTGCACCGACATGCGAACGTTCCCGGCCCTCAGCTTCACCATGCAGGTTCCGCACGTCCCGGAGCGACAAGCGCTGTCGATGCGGACCTTCGCCCCGCCGGCCACGTCGAGCAGCGTCTCGCCTTCCCGGGCCGAGGCCGACTTGCCGGAATCGAGGAACCTCACCTTGCCGGACTTCCCGACCTTCCTGGTCGGATCGCGCCGGTCCGTCCCGAAGGCCTCGGTCCGTATCTGATCGATCGGCACGCCCAGGTCGACCAGGACCGTCTTGACCGCGTCCATTATCGGTGTCGGCTCGCAGATATGGGCGCGGTGGAGCGCGATGTCCGGTAGGGCGGCCCTGACGAAGCGCGCGTCGATGCGGCCGGTATGACCGTTCCAGGTCTCCTCTCCCGGTGAGGACATCGCGACCGAGACGCGAAGCCTGGGGGTTTTGCTTTCCCAGCGTCTCGATCTCGTCCTTGAAGATATGGGTGATCTTCGAGCTTCATGAAGGTTGGAGCCTCGAGTGGAAGGGCGTCAAAGGCTATGGTCTGTCGAACGGCGCAAAACAGGCGTCGCGGCGCATCCGAGCCGCATAAATATATTTTAAATATAATCTATAATTAGATGCGCTCGATGCGCAACGGGGGTGGGTTCCCCTATGCGCTGGCGCCCGCCGAAAGGCAGGGCGCCGTGCCGTGGAGCCGCGCTCAACGGCCGCGATAGACCGGCTCTCGTCCCTCGGCCTCCGCCTTCCGGCCTTCAAGGAAGTCTTCCGTGCCATAGAGGGCGCGGTACTGCTCCCCGAGGTCGGAGAACGCCCTTCCTTCCCCCTGGTCGACCTCTTTGCGAGCCGAGGCCAGGGTGGTCTTGATCCCCGGACCGCAGCGGGCGATCCTGGCCGCCATGTCCAGCCCGAGGTCCAGGGCGGCGCGCGGGTCCGGGGCGATCTCCTGCACCAGCCACATGCGCCGCGCCTCCTCGGCTCCCCAATGGTCGCCGGTCAGCATGTAGCGCATCGCGTTGCCCCACCCAGCCTCGCGCGGAAAACGTATGGTGGAGCCGCCTCCCGGAAAGCGCCCGTGCGTGTTCTCGTCCTGGGCAAAGCGCGTGTCGGCCGATGCGATTCGGATGTCGGCGACCAGGAAAAGTTCATGGCCCATGTTCCAGGTGTCGCCGTGCACGACCGCGACGAGCGGCTTGCCGAGGAGGCGGCTCCGACCCAGCGGATCGATCCCATCGGCGTCGGGCGCGCGCGCCTTTCCCGTCCGGAGGGCCTCGGCGAAGGCATCGACGTCGATCCCGCGAGAGAAGGACTCGCCGTGGCCGAACAGCACCGCCGCACGAAGTCCGTCGTCAGCATCGTAGTCGGCATAGGCTCGCGCCAGGGCGCCGAACGCTTCGGGATCGACACGGTTGTGAACCTGGGGCCTGTTGAGACCGATCAGGCAGACCTCTCCGCGCCGTTCGACGGTGACCTTGCGGTCCGCGGGCGGCGGGCTCGGACCGTCGAACCTCCGTTCCGACCTTTGTGAGCCCTCAACGGTTCCGGCCTGGGCGAGCAGGCCCGACGCCCCCCCGACCAGGGAAGACATGACAATCGCGCGTCGCGACGGTCGGGATATCGGCACTGACATCGGCAACACCCTGCGCTTCGTGAACGGCTCATCGCCGAAGGCCCGTGCTGGCTCCCCCGCATGAGGTCCGGACCTCGCATTTCGCGGGATCTCCGACCGGCGGTCACGAAGGCCATTGACGATAGATGACGACCACAATAGATGATGAACGTAATTCAAGCCGACGAGAGGCCTTGGGGGAGCGGGCTATGAGTGAGAGATTGATGGCGAGGTTGACGAGCGGATTGGCCCTCTCGGCCCTCGCGGCGTGCTCGCAGGCCCAGACGGCCGTGACGCCGGAGCCGCCCCTGGTACAGGTCGCCGAGGTCGCGCCCGCCACGGGGGCCATTGCCCGCTATACCGGCGTCATCCGGGCCCGCACTGAGAGCAACCTGGGCTTTCGCGTCGGCGGCAAGATCTTCGAGCGCCTCGTCGACCCGGGCCAGCACGTCGAGCGCGGGCAGGCGCTGATGCGTCTCGACCGCACCGACTTCACCCTCGCGCTCAACGCGGCCCGCTCCTCGGTCGAGGCCGCCCGGGCGCAGATGATCAAGGCCAAGGCCGACGAGGAGCGCAGCCGCAAGCTCGTTGGCGAGGGCTGGACCTCCCGCCAGACCTACGACCAGAACAAGGCCGCGGCCGACGCGGCCGCCGCCCAGTTCGCTGCCGCCGAAGCGCAGGCGAGCCAGATCGAGAACCAGGCCGGCTATTCCGAGCTCCAGGCCGATGCCGATGGCGTCGTGATGGAGGTGCCGACCGAGCCGGGGCAGGTGGTCGCCGCCGGCCAGACGGTGGTGAAGCTCGCTCGGGACGGCGCCCGCGAGGCGGAGGTCTTCCTGCCGGAGGGCAGCAGGCAACTCGCGAAGGGGGCCGCGTCGGCGACCCTCTATGCCGAAGGCGAGGCGACCTACCCGGCCAGGCTCAGGGAGCTCTCCGCTACGGCCGACCCGGCGACGCGCACCTATCGCGCCCGCTACATCCTGTCCGGCGGCGGCGAGGCCGCGCCGCTCGGGGCGACCGTGACGCTGCGGCTCAAGCCGTTGGACACGGGGCGCTCGGGCTCGGTCGACGTGCCGCTCGGCGCCCTGTTCGACAACGGGCACGGCTCGGCGGTCTGGAAGCTCGACGCCGCCACCGGGACGGTCGTCGCCCAGGCGGTCGCCGTCGCCCGCCTGTCCGAGGAGAGGGCCGAGGTCGCCTCGGGCTTGAGGCCGGGCGACCGCATCGTGGCGCTGGGCGCCCACCTCCTGAACCCAGGCCAGGCGGTGCGTCAGGCGCCCCCCAGCATGACGGGAGTGGCGGCGCGATGAGCGGCTTCAACCTCTCCGCCCTGGCGGTCCGCGAGCGGGCCGTCACGCTGTTCCTGCTCATCGCCCTCATCGGCGCGGGCGTCTTCGCCTTCGAGAAGCTCGGCCGCGGCGAGGACCCGAGCTTCGCGGTCAAGACCATGGTCGTCTCGGCCGCCTGGCCGGGCGCGACGACGGACGAGATCCAGCGCCAGGTCGCCGACCCGCTCGAGAAGCGCCTGCAGGAGCTCGTCTACTACGACCGCGTCGAGACCACGGTCCGGCCTGGCCTGTTGCTGATGAAGGTGTTCTACAAGGACAGCATGCCGCCGGCCAAGCTGCCGTCGGAGTTCTACCAGACGCGCAAGAAGCTCTCCGATCAGGCCTCCAGCCTGCCGCGCGGGGTGCTGGGCCCGTTGTTCAACGACGAGTTCTCGGACGTCTACTTCTCCCTCTACGCGCTCCAGGCCAGGGGGATGCCGCACCGCGAGCTGGTGCTGCGCGCCGAGGACCTGCGCCAGCGCCTGCTGCGCGTGCCGGGCGTCGAGAAGATCAGCATCCTGGGCGAGCAGGCGCAGAAGATCTTCGTCGAGATCTCCTACCAGCGCCTCGCGACGCTCGGCATCACCGGCCAGCAGCTCCTGGCCTCGCTCGCCAACCAGAACGACGTCACGCCGGCGGGCTTCGTCGAGACCACCGGCCCGCGGGTGTATCTGCGGCTCGACGGCGCCATCGACGGCCTCGACGCGATCCGCGAGCTGCCGGTGGCGGCTGGCGACCGCAGCCTCAAGCTCGGCGACATCGCCGAGGTGAGACGCGGCTACGAGGACCCCCGGACCTTCGAGATCCGCAACGACGGCGAGCCGGCGCTGATGCTCGGCCTCGTGATGAAGCCGGGCTACAACGGCCTCACCCTCGGCGCGGCGCTGGACGCCGAGGAGGCGGCGATCCACCACGAGACGCCGGTCGGCATCACGTTTGCCAAGATCACCGACCAGGCGAAGGTCATCGACGACGCCATCCACGAGTTCATGGTGAAGTTCTTCACCGCGCTCGGGGTGGTGATCGTGGTCAGCCTCGTCGCGCTGGGCTTCCGGGTCGGCATCGTGGTGGCGCTCGCGGTGCCGCTCACCCTCTCGGCGGTGTTCGTCGTGATGATGGTGACGGGCCGCGACTTCGACCGGATCACGCTGGGCGCGCTCATCATCTCGCTCGGGCTGCTCGTCGACGACGCGATCATCGCCATCGAGATGATGGTGGTGCGCATGGAGGAGGGCTACGACCGGATCGAGGCGGCGACCTATGCCTGGAGCTCCACCGCCGCCCCGATGCTGACGGGCACCATCGTCACCATCGCGGGCTTCCTGCCTGTCGGTTTCGCCGCCTCGACGGCGGGCGAGTATGCCGGCAACATCTTCTGGGTGGTAGCCTTCTCGCTGATCATCTCGTGGGTAGTGGCCGTGACCTTCACGCCCTATCTCGGCGTCAAGCTCCTGCCGAACATCAAGAAGGTGGAGGGCGGCCACGGGGCGATCTACGCCACGAAGAACTACGAGCGTCTGCGCCGGGTCGTGCGCATGTCGGTGGACCACAAGTGGATGGCCGCTGGCATCACCGTGGGTCTGTTCGCGCTGGCTGTGGTCGGCATGGGCAAGGTGGAGAAGCAGTTCTTCCCCAATTCCGAGCGGCCCGAGCTCATCGTCGAGGTGACGTTGCCGACGGGCTCGGCCTTCGCCACCACCGAGGCGACGGTGAAGCGGGTCGAGGCGGCCGTCCGCACGCTGCCGGAGGCGCGTGAGATCACGAGCTATATCGGCCAGGGCATGCCGCGCTTCGTGCTCTCGTTCGATCCCGAGCTGCCCGATCCCGCCTTCGCGCAGATCGTCGTGCAGACCGCCGACGCGCATGCCCGCGACGCCCTCCGGATCAAGGTCCGCCAGCTCGTCGACGAGGGGCGCTTCCCCGAGGCGCGGGTGCGGGTACTGCAGATCGTGTTCGGGCCGCCGGTGCGTTTCCCTGTCGCCTTCCGGGTGGTCGGGCCCGACCTCGACGTCATCCGCGGCATCGCCGCCGAGGTGCGCGACGCCATGATGACCAACCCCAACATGCGGATGGTCCACCTCGACTGGGGCAACAGGACTCCGACCCTGCGCCTGGCCTTCGACCAGGAGCGCCTGCGCCTGATCGGCCTGACCCCGAAGGAGGCCGGCCAGCAGTTGCAGAGCTACCTGACCGGCACGCCCGCCACCCAGGTGCGTGAGAACCTGCGCGCGGTCGACGTCGTCCTGCGCAGTCCCGGCCCGGAGCGCCGGTCGCTGGGCGACATCGGCGACCTGACGCTCACCACGAAGGACGGGCGCCAGGTGCCGGTATCCCAGGTCGCGCGGCTGGAGAGCCGGACCGAGGACGCGGTGCTCAAGCGCTACAACCGCGAGACCTATATCCGCGTGCAGGGCGACGTGCTCGACGGCCTCCAGCCGCCGGACATCCACGCCCAGGTCTTCCCTCTGCTGGAGCCGATCAAGGCCAAGCTGCCGCCGGGCTATCGCATCGACACGGCCGGTTCGGTCGAGGAGAGCGCCAAGGCGATGACGGCCCTCGTCAAGGTGTTCCCGATCATGCTGATCGTGACGCTGACCGTCATCATGCTGCAGGTGCGCTCGTTCTCGACCATGTTCATGGTGTTCGCCACCGCGCCGCTGGGGCTCGTCGGCGCCGCACCGACGCTGCTGATCTTCCACCAGCCGTTCGGCTTCAACGCGATCCTCGGCCTGATCGCCCTGTCGGGCATCCTGATGCGCAACACGCTGATCCTGGTGGATGAGATCCACCACGACCAAGCGGCGGGCCTGAAGGATTACGACGCCATCGTCGAATCGACGGTGCGTCGGGCGCGTCCGGTGATCCTGACGGCGGCGGCGGCGATGCTCGCCTTCATCCCGCTGACCCACTCGGTGTTCTGGGGAGCGCTGGCCTACGTGCTCATCGGCGGCGTCGGCGTCGGCACCCTGCTGACTCTGCTGTTCCTGCCCGCCCTCTACGCCCTGTGGTTCCGGGTCGGTCGTGAGCCGAAGAAGGCGACTGTCGGATCCGGCGCCGTCCCAGCGGCCCACGCGGCTCAGCCCTGAGGTCGGGCCGCGCAAGCGGCCCCTCCCGGATACCCGGGTCGACGAGATCGCACGCCCAGCCGAGGGCGAGCGGTGCAGCGACCGGTCTGTGCTTCCGCCCCCCTCGCGCAGGCCGGTCGTTTGTCCTCGCGGAATGTTTCCGCTCCAGAGACTGACAGAGCGGCACTTCACTCGGACACCGAAGGACCAGGCGATGCCGAAAGTTTCGCGGGAACAGGCCAAAGCCAACCGACAGCGCGTGGTCGAAGTCGCATCGACCTTGTTCCGGGAGCGCGGCCTGCGCGGTATCGGCGTCGCCGACATCATGGCCGCGGCCGGCCTCACACACGGCGGCTTCTACGGCCAGTTTGCCAACAAGGATGCTCTGGCCGCCGAAGCGTTCGATGCGGCGCTGGCGGAGGAATACCGGGGAACCACCGACACCGTGGTCGCGAACTACCTCTCGCTCGACCATGTTCAGGAGGCTGGCAAGGGATGCCCTCTCGCCGCCCTTGCCAACGACGTCTCGCGGGAAGTCTCGGGCAGCCTGGTCCGGGAAAGGTTCACGACCGGCGTGGAGCACCTCGCATCCATCGTCGCCGACCCGACGCCTGAAGCATCGGAGGAGCGACGCCGGGACCGTTCCCTGGCGGTCGTGTCGACGCTCGTCGGGGCCGTTGTCCTTGCCCGTGCCGTCGACGACGAGTCGCTGGCAAAGGATCTGGTTCGTTCGGCGCAGGCCCTGATTACGTCCTGACCACCAGGGGCAATGTCGTCAGGCCGTCTTTCCGCATCCTCTTGCACAGGATCATTCCGATGCGCGAACCCATTGTTGTCACCGGAATGGGCGTCGCCTCCCCCCTTGGCTGCAGCGTCGAAGGCATGTGGAAGCGTCTGATCGCCGGGGAGTCGGGCCTGAGGCGGCTTCCTGACGACATCGTCCCGGACATCGAAGCCAAGGTGGCAGGTATCGTCCCTTCGAGGGGCGAGGACGCGGAGGGGTTTGATCCAGGTGCGCTCATTTCGGCCAAGGACCGCCGGAAGATGGATCGCTTCATCGAGTTCGCCCTGGTCGCCGCCGATCAAGCTCTGCGCCAGTCGGGCTGGAAGCCTTCCGACGAGGCGGAGCGGGTTCGGACAGCGACCGTCGTCGCTTCCGGCATCGGCGGTTTCCAGAGCATCACCGAGGCTGTGGAGACCGTGGGAACCCGTGGCGCGCACCGGCTCTCCCCGTTCACCGTGCCGGCCTTTCTGGTCAACCTCGCCGCCGGGCACGTTTCGATCCGCTATGGCTTCAAGGGACCGCTCGGCGCGCCTGTTACCGCCTGCGCGGCGAGCGTCCAGGCCATCGGTGATGCCATGCGCCTCATCCGCAGCGGCGAGGCCGACGTCGTCGTCTGCGGCGGCGCCGAGGCCTGCGTCACCCGCGTCGCGCTCGGAGGCTTTGCAGCGGCGCGAAGCCTCTCGACCCGCTTCAACGACACGCCCGCGGCTGCCTCACGCCCATTCGACCGAAGCCGCGATGGCTTCGTCATGGGCGAGGGGGCGGGCATTCTCGTGCTGGAGACGCTTGCCCATGCAGACGCCCGCGGCGCCATTCCGTTGGCCGAGCTCGTGGGCTACGGCACCAGCGCCGATGCCTACCACCTGACCGCTGGCCCCCCGGATGGTAGCGGCGCTCGTCGAGCCGTCACCGCCGCACTCGCCATGGCGGAACTCGACCCAGCCGCCATCGGGTACGTGAACGCGCACGCGACTGCGACCCCCGTCGGGGACGTGGGCGAACTGGCGGCCCTGAGGGCGGTCTTCGGCAAGGCCGGCCCAGCGATCTCGTCGACAAAATCCGCGACCGGACACCTCCTCGGAGCCGCCGGAGCCTTGGAGGCGATCATCACCGTGATGGCCCTTCGAGATGGCATCCTACCCCCGACCCTGAACCTCACCGATCCTGACGAGGCTGCGGCTGACTTGAACCTCATCGGTCCGACGTCTCAACGTACTTCCGTAGAGTAGGCACTCTCTAACGGCTTCGGCTTCGGCGGGGTCAACGCCAGCATCGTGCTCAAACGGATGCCCACGAGCGAGAGCTCCAATGTGACAGCGGTTGGTTGACCGCTCCGGAATTGGCGCCCGTTGTGAGGGATTTCGCTTGCGCGCGACAATAGATTATGTTAATAATATAAAATTGTTTCGCTCGGCCAAGCACAAACCCGCCGGGCGGCATGTGTCGATGGTTTCGATTCCTGGCCTACACAAACTCAGTCAAAGGCAACGCGGCGGACATCAGCACTTAAAAAAATGTATCAGCGTCCAGACTGACGAATAACTCTCAACGCATCGACTTGGAGAAAGCAAAGATGTCACCAATCTCTGATGCGGCAAGCGGCTCGGCACAAAAATGGGCTTTGGTGACTGGAGCTTCGAGCGGGCTCGGCCTCGAATTTTCGGACATCCTGGCCAGTCAGAAGGTCAATCTCGTTCTCGCTGCGCGACGGCTGGAGCCGATGGAGAGGCTCGCGAGCGATCTCCGGCGCAAGCATGGCATTGAGGTCCTGATCGAGCCGACGGACTTGGCGGCCCCGGGAGCGGCAGCCCAATTGAAAAGCCGACTGGATGACAGGTCGCTGCGGATCGACATCTTGGTGAACAACGCGGGGTATGGCTTGCATGGCAACTTTCTCGATACCCAGCTTGATCGCACGGTCGACATGATACAGCTTAACGTCACGGCATTGACCGAGTTGAGCTATATCTTCGGGAAGGACATGGCGGCTCGAGGTTCCGGGGAAATTCTCCTCGTAGCGAGTTTGCTGGCACTGCAGCCCGTCCCGACCTACGCGGCTTACGCGGCGACCAAGTCCTACGTTCTGGCCTTGGGAGAGGCACTGCACGACGAGCTACGTCCGCATGGCGTGGTCGTCACCACGCTCTGTCCGGGACATACGGAAACCGGGTTCGATGCTGCGGCTGGCGCTCCCGTGTCGCCCATGCTGCGCCTCCTGACGATGAAGCCTCGCCCTGTCGCTGAGAGCGGCCTCCATGCTCTATCGCAAAGGAAGGCATCCGCGATCCCCGGATTCAAAAACAACGTGGTGGCTTTCTCGAACCGTCTAACGCCACGTTCGATGCAGCGCGCCACAATGAAGAAGGTCATTAGCCCATAATGCATTCGATAAATTGGGTCGCCAAATTACTGTTTATATTTCATCTGATAGACGTTGTGCATTGTGGATCGTTAAGTCTATAATACGATGCGCGCAGGGACAGAGTGCTGGTGCCTGAGGGCGAGGTTGACTTGTTCCCTGCTGTCCCTCCACGAACAAGGTTGGGTCTGTTCCAGTTCTACCCCCTGCGGGGCGGGTGAGCAACAGGCCGGGGCATGAACCCTCGACGCGGCGCAGTACCCCCAGTTCGTTGCGTCGCGAGGGCGCCGGACTTGGTGGCGAAACTTGTTGGCGAATTCCACCGGGATCAGCTCGGCGAGGTGTGGTTCCGGGTTCGCCAACCAGACGCAGGCGCCGCGCGGACGCATCACGGCCTGGCCGATGCGCAGACCGGAGCGCCGGCTTCGTCATGAGAGACGACGTGACAGCAGATCGCCCGCCACCCTGAAGGTTGCGTGCGGTATCCCGGCGGGCCCGATCCCGCTCCCTCACGGGTCCGCCGGGAATTCCATCGTCGCGCGGCCCAGGTCGCCGCCTTCCACGACATGCCCTGCAGGATCGCGCGGAATGGGACATCCCGACCAGACAACCGAGAAGCGGGATGCGACCCATCACGTCGTCCTCAAGCGCGGGCACCGGGGTCGCTACCGCTTCACTATCATGACCGAGGACGCGACGGTTTCCGGTCACGTGCAGGTCGATCCGGCCGTGACGGACAGGCAACAGGCCGACCAGCTGGTGCGCCGGAGGATCCTCGAACTCACCGGCTTCCTCGCGCTCTGGGCGGACGGTGGCGAGGGCGTGACCGCAGGCCCTGTCCCTGAGGCGGTGAGCGAGAGGACGTGAGCGAGGTTCGAGGCTGCGCCGTCAGCTCCGCCGTCCCGGCGCGTCGATCAGAGACACCCCCCTTCGCGGGCGTTCTCAATGACTGACGCTCAGCATATATACCGCGACCAGTTGCGTCGAAGGATACGAGGATGCCCCGAGTTTCGCAGGAACAGGCCAAGCTCAATCGTCAGCGGGTGGTGGAGGTCGCCTCGGCCCTGTTCCGCGAGCGGGGCCTCCACGGCGTCGGCGTCGCCGACATCATGGGCGCCGCCGGTCTCACCCATGGCGGGTTCTACGGGCAGTTCGACAGCAAGGACGCCCTCGCGGTCGAGGCGTTCGACGCGGCGCTCGCCGAGGAGTATCGCGGGGCGCTCGACGTCCTGATCACGAACTACCTGTCCGTCGACCACGTCCGGACGCCCGGTAAGGGCTGCCCCCTCGCGGCACTCGCCAACGACGTTGCGCGGGAGCCAGCGGGCAGCGCCGTCCGCTCACGCTTCACTTACGGCGTGCGGCACCTCGCCGGGCTTCTCGCCGACCTGATCCCCAAGATGTCGAGGAAGCGCCGTCAGCAGCAGTCCCTGGCTCACCTCTCGACCCTCGTCGGAGCGGTCGTTCTCGCGCGGGCGGTCGACGACGAGGCGCTCGCCAACGACTTGATCGAGGCGGCGCGCGTCTCTGTCGCGGGACAGGGTCCGCCGACGACGTGAGCGCCCCTGCCACGATGGTCAGGATGGGCGACGCCGGAGAGCGCAACGCCCCCGCAGCTTTCCTCGATGATACCGGGGCAGCGGCCGGGAGGAACTACGGTCGGCCTGTTTCCCGCTGCGCCTGCGGGGCGCATGCCCCGGACGAGCGGCCTCTGGTCTGATCGGACAACGCCAGATGGTCCTCAGGCGGGAGCCGGCGGACAACGATTGCGGCTCCACCGCTCGGGGGTGTAGCGCCGACGCCGGGAGAAAGGCCGCTTGACGCCGTTGCTGGACTTAAATAAATGTCATACATAATATAAAATATGGTCCAACGACGGGATTTCGACTTGGCACCGGAAGGGCCATCAGGGGAGGTTGACGTCGATGAAAAGGCTCACTCAAGACCACGAGCGCGGTCAGGACCGCCTCGATCTCGGCGCTCGCCCTGCCACCATACGAGTGCCGGCGTCTCGCCGATCTCGTTCGGAGGAAGCGGATGGGGTACGGCGCGTGGCCGCGCTGCCGGTACTGTCAATCGCCCTTGCTTGGCTGAGCCTCCCGGCTGCAGCGGCTGACGGTCCGGGTGCGATCCAATTGCCGGACACAAGCCGATTCCCGGAGAGCGTGACGTCGATCTCGGATGGAACGCTCTTCGTGAGCAGCATCGCCGACGGAGGCGTGATCAGGATCACCGGACAGGGTGCGGTCACAACCCCATTCCTGAAGCCTGGCGAGCACGGGACTCGCTCCACCTTCGGCCTGCTCGCCGACGAGGAGCGCGGGACATTGTGGGTCGCCTCGAACGACGCCACGATGCTCGGGGTCAAGGGACCGACAGGCACGCAAGGGGCTCTGGTCGAGGGAGCTTGGGTCATGGCCCTCGATCTCGCGACGGGCGCACTCAAGCGGAGCGTGCAACTTCCGGGCAAGGCCCTGGCGAACGACTTCGCTCTCGACAAGCAAGGGGCGCTCTACGTCACCAACACGGTCGCGCCGCAGATCCTGCGATTGAAGCCCGGTGCCGAGGCGTTCGACGTCTTCGTCGAGAACGAGGCCCTTCGGAAGGGGCTCGACGGCATCGCGTTCGGAACCGACGGCAACCTCTACGTGAATACGTTCATGGGCGGCGAGCTGTTCCGCGTCGATATCGCGGACGGGACCGCCGGCAAGGTCACGCAGCTCGCGACGAGCCGGTCCCTGAAGTTTCCGGACGGGCTGCGCCCGTACAAGGACGGCTTCCTGATGGTCGAAGGCAGCGGCGCCTTGAGCCGCGTCACGGTCTCGGGCGACCGGGTGGGGCTCGAACCCATTGGCCAGTTCGCAGGCCCCACAGGGATGACTGTAGCCGGCAACAGGATCTGGGTCGCCGAAGGTCAGCTGGGGCTGCTCTCCGAGGTCGCGAAGGGTGGTCGCGAGACCCCGAGCTTTCACCTGCGATCCGTCGGCGTGGACTGAGCACCATCCACCGAAGCGGTCGCTGGGTCGGCGGAAGAACAGTGCTGAACCAACAAGTTCAGCAGAGTTTCCAGGCGGCTTTGCTGGGGCGCCACACACTAGGCCTAAGGGCTGCGTCTCGAACCCATCGTTCCACGGAGCAGGAGGCATCACGATGATCGAAAAGCAGCTTTCCGACGCAGCTCCACCTTCGCCTCCGCCTCGGCGACGTATGGGGACGGCACCCGACGAAGTCGGGATCGGCCCGGTCGTGAGGGTCAGGGAGATCCATCAGGCGGCCGTTTCGCGGGGCGCCGTGGACGCCTCCGGATCGCGCGCCGATGTCGGCCTTCGGCAAAGGATCGGGAGGTCGTCATGCTGACCGTGACCACCAACTCCAATAGTGGCATCGGGCATCCCGCCATGGATATGCGAACGCGCCGCCTGCTCGAAGCGCCTCTGGTGCCGACCCTGGCCCGAATGGCCGTGCCGAACATCGTGGTCATGGTGGTCCAGACCTCCATCGGCCTGATCGAGACCTACTTCGTTGCGGGCCTCGGCACCGATGCCCTGGCCGGCATGGCCCTCGTCTTCCCGGTGGTGATGCTCGTCCAGATGTTCTCCGCCGGCGGGATCGGCGGCGGCATCCAGTCGGCGGTTTCGCGCACGCTCGGGGCCGGTCGGCAGGCGGAGGCCGGGCTTCTCGCCTGGCACGCAGTGGCGCTCGCCCTGGCGCTCGGGATCCTCACCAGCTTCGTCGCGCTGCCGCTCGGACCGGCGCTCTACGCGCTGATGGGCGGGACCGGCGGCTCGCTCCAGGCCGCGACTGCCTATGCGACCGTCGTCTTCGGCGCGGCCGTCCTGATCTGGCTGTTCAACGCCCTGTCGGCGGTGATCCGCGGCACCGGCAACATGGCGCTCCCCGCCATCGTCACCTGCATCGGCGCCGTCGTGCTGATCCCGCTCTCGCCCGCGCTGATCTTCGGCTGGGGGCCGTTCCCCGCGCTCGGCGTCGTGGGCGGCGGCGTCGCGTTCGCCGCCTACTACGCCGCCGGCTCCGCGGTCTTCGCCGCCTATCTCTGGTCCGGCCGCGGCGTCCTGCGCCCGAGCCGGAGGCCACCCAGGCTGACCTGGGGACCGTCCCGAGAGATCCTCCGCATCGGATTGCTCTCGGGCATCGCCAGCATGACCTCGAATGTCACGGTCATTGCCGCAACCGGGTTCGTCGGCACGGCGGGGCCGGCGGCTGTGGCCGGGTATGGCACCGGTGCGCGGCTGGAATACCTGCTCGTCCCGCTCGTGTTCGGTCTCGGCTCACCAATCGCCGCCATCGTCGGCACGGCGTTGGGAGCCGGCAACCATGCCCGGGCTCGTCAGGCCGCCCTGACCGGCGCCGTCACGGCCGGCGTCCTGACCGAGGCCATCGGGCTCGCGGCCGCCCTGTATCCCACCGGGTGGCTTGCGCTGTTCGGGGGCGATCCGGCGATGCTGGCCACGGGCTCGTCCTATCTGCGCCTCGTCGGTCCGTTCTATGGATTCTTCGGCTTCGGGCTCGCTCTGTACTTTGCCGCGCAAGGCGCGGGCCGCGTCGGCTGGCCCCTCGTCGCGAGCTTGCTCCGTATGGCAGTGGCTCTCGGTGGCGCCTGGATCGCGTCGGTGCTCGGGCTCGGCGTCTCCGGAATGTTCATCGCGCTCTCGGCCGGGTTTGCGACCATGGGGATCGTGAACGCGGTCGCCTTCGTCACCGGACGAATGTTCCTGATCGGCATCCCTCCGGCGGTATCTGCACCTCCGGCCTCACTTGCGCCGGTCGCGGGTTCTGGGCGGTGACGGCTCCCATTTGCCGACCATAGTCCCCGGTGGTGAAGGCGGTCCTGCTTCGGTTCGCGCGGCCCAATCGACGCCGGGGTACCTCTCCGTGGGTCTCAGGCTTCGATTGCTCATGCGCGCGAACCTAATGACGTCGTGGCCACCGCCTACAGGTCCGCTTCCTCCTATCAAGCGGACCTCTGGTTCAGCGGGCCTGAAGTTCTGCTTGGGGTCATGAGTTCCCACGACGCTTGTTCGTGAGGACCCGGATGGTCTCGTCCTACAGCTGGGATTGCGCGTCCACGTGGAGCCCTTCCTTTACGCGAGGAGGCTGCCGGGCGGGGCGTGTCCCGATCTAGGTCACGCCGCGGCGGTGCTGTATGGGGGCCGGATGAAGCTCGACATCACCCTCTGGAACGGCACCGCCCAGGTGCCCTACGCCCCCGCTAAGACCGTCCGCGGCCGCGAGCTCGGAGGCGGGGCCTCGATCCTCAAGCACGTCGGCGGTCCGCAAACGAAGCCGGAGAGCTACGCGACGATCGACACCGTGCGGGTGTCGGTGCCGGCCACGAAGCGGCAGGCCGCCTGGTCGCACGCGTTCCCGGTCAAGGGCAGCTCCGGCTCGATCCGGGTCCCGGCCGGCTCGACGGTCGTCGTGGTCTGGCAGGGCCTGTCGCACCCAGCGCTGGTCCAAGTCCGAGACGCCGAGGCCGTCCGCCAGATCCGCGCCGCCCGGAAGCAGCTCACGCGGTCCGGTTCAGCGTCAAGCGCGCCCAGCTCGGGGCCCAAGCCGTCACGGCCTCGACCCTGAAAGTCGTCCCGTCCATCGTTTCGATCTCCGCGCCGGGGGCGAGGCCGAGGACCTCGTCCATCGCGGAGACGGCCGCCAGGCGCACGCCCGGCTCGACGGCTAGGCCTCCCGACGGGTCCTGCCCGCCGGCCGGATAGAGCCCGACCCAACGCCGCCCGCCGGTCGAATCCCGCGACTTCGTCGCGAGCCGCTGCGGCGGCTCCAGGGTGAATTTGGTGGTGCCGGTCCCATCACCGAGGAGCTGACGCTCCTCTGGGCCCGCACGCTACTGCGCCTCAATCCGGGCTTCTCAATCTGCTACTGCTCGGCTGCCGGGGCCGCGGGATGTGGGCGCGGGTGCTGCGGCGGGTTGAAGGTGCGCTGAGGGCGATGCCGTTCCGTCACGCCGGCGCGGTGCGGCCCGCCCTGATTCGGCCGGGATCCGGCATCACCAGCCGCGTTCGGGCCTACCGGGCCGGGCTCGTCGCCATGCGACCCATCTTCCCGTTCGTCGAGCCGTTGTTGCCATCCCTGGTCACCTCCTCGTGGAGGCTCGGCCGCGCCATGCTGCGCATCGTCCAGGGGCGGGCCGACAGGTTCATCTTGGAATCGGCCGACATCAATCGGATCGGCGCCTGAGGCCAGAACGGCAGTGTTGCCCTTGAGACCTTCGACCCGCTCTATCATGCCCTGTTCGCGCAGGCGTGCCGACGAGGCCTCCGGCTTCGTCGCCAATCGCGTGGTGACGGCCCGTCAAACGCCCTGCTAACCCCTCGCCCCCGAACCGAATGGGACCGTAGGCAGACGGCTTTCTCCCCGGCGATCGAAGCGTGGGAGCCGCGGAGGTGTTCGGCTATCGACGCCGGTCGAGGGCCTCGAAACGGTCCACGACGTCGGGCTCGGTTTCCTCGCGCGGGCGCCACCTCGGGGCCGCGTCGCCCATCTGCAGGATGGTGATCACCCTTTCGTGCGCCGTAGCGTGCACCGTGTACTCCTCGACCTCCTCGTCGAACCAGACGCCGGGCGGATGGACGATGCCGGCCCTGCATCGGTCGGCGAGCGCGGGCTGCGCGGCGCCGGAGACCTCGTGGATCGGCTGAGGCGGACCCGATGTCCTGAAGAAGCAGCCGGTCCTATGCGCCGCCGCGCTCGACCACGACCAGAGGACATAGCCATCGGTCGAGACGACGATGACGGCGCGACGCTCCGTGTATTCGAGCCAGCGCAACACGAGCGCCGTCAACGAGACCCCGTACCGGCCGGCCAGCGTGCCGAGATCCTCCAGCGTGGGCTTCGACTTCGGATCCAGCTGCCGCCGCATGTCGTGCAACGGCATCAGGAGCGAGGCCGCAAAGGTATCGGCCTCCTTCTCGATCACCCTGATGTCTCGCTGGAGGAGGTCCCCCACCTTACAGTAGATGCCGTCGGCCGGCAGCAGGTGGCGATGCATGAGGTAGTGACCAACCTCGTGCGCCACCGTGAACCGGCGGCGTCCCTCGTTCGCTAAGGCGTTGCAGATCACCAGCCAGCCCCGGGGATTACCGCGCAACGGAACGAGCGCACCCTCGAAGCCCTTCAGGGGCTGGGTCTCGACGCCGAGCACCGGGTCGTCCGGCCACCGCGCGCGCGAGATCTCAAGGATCAGCTGCTCGACGTCGACCGGATACCGGTCCTCCGCCTTCGCCATGTCCAGCAGCTGCGTCAGGTCGTTGGCCCACCGCGTAGGCGTCAAACCCGCGGAAGAAGCCATGCCCGCAACCTCGAATCGGTCCCGACCCAAACTCGCAGGAAGCCGCCGCCTCCACAACGCGGTCCAGGTTCGGAAACGTCGCGACCCGGGGCCGCTGGTCAGCGCTTGAAGGTCTCCGTGATGCGCCGGATCTGCTCCTTCACGGACGGGTCGAGCCCCTTGTACTTGCGGAAGAAGGCTTCGTCCTCGGCGGTGGCGAGATCGGCCTCGCTGTCCATGAGGTAATCGGCCGTCACCCCGAGGGCCTTGGCGATCCGGTCGATCTTCTCAGCGGAAGGCCGCGGCGGGTTTTTGTTCTCAAGCTCCCACACGTACGACTTGCTCGACCCGGTCCGCTCGGCGAGCTGGTCGAGCGTCAGGCCGGCCTTCTTGCGCAGCTCCCGGATCTTCTCGCCGAACGTCGCCACGTCCCTCACCACTCTCGCCGGACCCCGGCGCATCTCGTGTTCGCTGTAGGATAACACGCGGGGCTTGAATAGCGATACGTCACGGCCCATGTTCGGAGTAGACGTACTTGCTATTTCGTTAATCCGACCAAGGTCGGCCGAGGCGGAGCACCGACATGACGGCGTCCACGGTTCATTTCCGCGTCGGCAACGGCGACATGGCCCTGATCGAGCTGGAGGACGGCCGGACGATCCTGGTCGACGTCAACGCGCGCCAGCCGGGCGCCGACATTCCCGACGTTGTCGCGCAGCTCCGCAAGCGCCTGAAGCGGGACGCCTCGGGGCGGCTCTACCTCGACGCATTCCTGCTCACCCACCCCGACCAGGATCACTGCCGCGGCCTACGCGAGCACTTCCATCTCGGCCCGCCCGAGACCTGGTCCAAGGCAGCCGACAAGATCGTCATCCGCGAGATGTGGTCGAGCCCGATCGTGTTCAGGCGCGCGAGCCGCGACCACAAGCTGTGCGAGGACGCGGATGCCTGGGCCTGCGAGGCGCGGCGGCGCGTCAAGCGCTTCCGCGCGTTCGGGATCGGCACGGACGGCGAGCGCATCCGCATCATGGGCGAGGACGTCGACGGCAAGACCGACGACCTCGGGCCGATCCTCGTCAAGGTCGACGAGGAATTCTCGTCGATCTGCGGCGCGACGGGTCGGTTCAAGGCCCGGTTGATCGCCCCCATGCCCGCCTCGGACGACGAGGAGGACGAGATCCTGTCGAAGAACAACTCCAGCGTGATCCTCGGGCTGGCCATCCAGGCCGACGGCTACGCCGACGCCTCGCGTTACCTATTCGGCGGTGATGCCGAGGTCGGGATCTGGGAGCGGGTCTGGGACCGCAACAAGGGACGCAAGCACGTCCTCGAATACGACGTGCTCATCGCTCCCCATCACTGCAGCTGGCGGAGCCTCTCCGGGGACAGCTGGTCGGACTACGGCGAGGACGCCGAGGTCAGCGAGGCCGCGCGGTCCGCGCTCGGCCAGGCCCGCTCCGGCGCCGAGGTGATCGCCAGCAGCAAGAAGGTGAAGGACGACCACGACGATCCGCCCTGCATCCGCGCCAAGCGCGAGTACGAAGACATCGTCGAGCCCCAGAAAGGCACCTTCACCTGCATCGCTGACCGCTCGGGCAGCGACCCCTACGAGATCGAGGTGACCCATGCCGGGCACAAGCCGAAGCGCCCGACGGTCTCGGCGACGGTGGCGGCATCGACCGGCCTCGGAGCCACCCCGCTCCCCCATGGCTGACACGGCGGCGCTGCCGCCGGGGCCCGACGCGCCGCCGCGGGCGGTAGCGCGCGCCCTCCGCCTCATCGCCTTGCATCCGTCCGTCCGCGCGGTCGAGAGCGCGCACTCGGCCGAGACCGGGCTCACCACCGCGACCGTGCGGATCGACGCGAACCTTCCCGCGCGGTGGCGAGTCCGCGGATGGGCCGACAACGGCGTGCGCGCCGAGGAGGCCGTCACCTTCGTGTTCTCGGCGACCTACCCGCTGCGGGAGCCCTACGTTCACCTGCGCGAGGATTTCGACCGCAGCCACCCCCATCTCCAACCGAGAGGCCCGGCGCATCCGCCCGAGCCCTGCCTGCTGCTCGGCTCCGTCCGGGAACTGCTGCGCTCCCGGGGCATCGTCGGCTTCGTCGAGCAGGTCGCGGACTGGATCGAGCGCGCGGCCCTCGTGAGACTCAACGATCCGAGCCGGGGATGGGAGGTCACCCGCCGGGACGAGATCGACGACCTCGCTATCCTCGACACCGCCTGGGTCCGCGCACTCCCGGGCCGAGACGCCGGATGCGACGGCTACATCGCCGTGTACGCCGCCGTCAGCGCCGCGGATCGGCCCGAGAGCTACCGCCTCATCGTCTCAACGCATCGCCACGGCCTCACCGATGGAGATTGCCGGTGGCGCTCCAAGGCGAACTCGGAGACCGAGCGCTGCGGCGACGCCCTCGCCCTGATCGCGTGGTCCGGCCGCGCGCCGTCCGGCGGGCCCTTCGTGGCGGGCGAGTACCTGCCGGAATCGGTGGTCGACGTCGCCTCGCTCCACGCCAGGGCGACCGTGCTCGGCTGCGGTGAGCAGCTGCGGGCCAAGCTCGGACTGCTGCAGTCGCGGCTCCGCGACAAGGGGAGCGACGTCCCGCATCCGGTTCTCGTCATCCTGCTCGCGCGCCGCCCCTACGACGTGGCCGGCGCGAACTCGCCGATCGAGATCTGCCCCTACCTGATCGAGGTGCGGGGCAAGGACGACCTCGGCCCGGCGAGCGGGAAGCCGGTGCGCCTCGTCGCGCCGCTTGAGCAGGTCTCGGCCGACCTGATGCGGCTCGCCTCGGGCGAGGAGGCGGGCGCCGGCCCCGCGAGCTGGACGCTCCTCGGCTGCGGCAGCGTGGGTTCGAAGATCGCGACGCACATGGCCCGCTCAGGGCGTGGTCCGTCCGTCCTGATCGACCGCGGCGGGATGAGGCCGCACAACTACGCCCGGCACGCCCTTTTCCCGACGAGCAGGGCGGAGCAGCTCCAGAGCGCCGACAAGGCTCCCCTGCTCGGCAAGAGCCTCGTCGAGTTCAAAGGGGCGATCGGCACCGCCACGACGGACATCGTCGCGCGGCTGGCCGACCCCGCGACGGCGGCCGACGCGTTCCAGTCGGACGCCGCCTTCGTGGTCAACGCGACGGGCTCGCTCGCGGTGCGCGAGGCGCTCTGCCTGCAGCACGTGATGGCGACGCGCCCGCGGGTGGTCGAGACCTGCCTCCTCGGCGCCGGCCGCATCGCCTGCATGGCCGTCGAGGGGCCGGGCGCGAACCCGTCGCTCGGCGACATCGCCGCCGAGGCGTATCGCGCGCTCTCGGCGGATATTGCCACATCGACGATCGTCTTCGGCCCCGACGCCGCGGCACGGCAGATCGCCATCGGTCAGGGATGCTCCTCGCTGACCTTCCCGATGACGGACGCCCACCTCTCCGCGATGACCGCCCCGATGGCCACGGTGCTCGGCAAGCTGCACGCTGGCGGGCTGCCGATGGCGGGAGGCGAGCTCCTGATCGGGCTGGGGGCCGAGGACGGCCTCGGCCAGAGCTGGACCCGCGCGGCGATCGAGCCCTGGACCGTCGTGCGGGAGGCGTCCGCCGGCGAGCCGGGCATCCGGGTGAGCCCCCGGGTCGATGCCGAGATCGCGCGGGAGGTGGCCGCCCGTCCCGGCAGCGAGACGGGCGGCATTATCCTCGGCCGCTACTCCGACGTCACTGATAGCTTCCATGTCGTGGATACCCTTCCGGCGCCTCCCGACAGCCGCTTCTCCCCCGAGGAGTTCGTGCTCGGCGTCGAAGGCCTGCCCGAGCGCCTCCAGGACCTAGTCGAGCGCAGCGGCGGCAGCCTCTATCCCCTCGGCACTTGGCACAACCACCTCGTCACCAGCGGCCCCTCTCACAAGGACATGGCCACTGCGCTGAGGCTCGCCGTCGAGCAGGCCTTCCCGCTGCTGATGCTGATCCACACGCCCGGGGGCTATCGATTCCTCGTGGTCGAAGCGACCGCGGGCCCGTCCGGCAGCACCCCTTCGCGAGAGGCCGCGTGATATTCCACCTCGATCGCTACACCCTGAACGCCCGCGTGCTGCCGATGCTCGTGGTCGCCTTCCCCCTGGTGCTGGCGGCCTATCCCTGGCTGCCGGCCGAGGCCTTCGCCAAGGACGACTGGGTGGGCATCGCGCTGAAGGCCGTCTCCACCGGTGCCGGCGCGACCGTCTTGGCGACCCTGCTGTCGTTCCCCGCGCGTACCTTCGGCACCCGGCTTGAGGAGCGGCTCTGGCGCGAGTGGGGCGGTGCGCCCTCCACGCAATACCTGAGGTACCGGCATCCCGAACTCGACCGCCGGCAGACCGCGATCCTCCACGCGAAGATCGCGAGGCTCGATCCCAGCCTGCATGTCCCGACCGTCGAGGAGGAGGAGCGCGACCCCGCTGGGGCGGACCAGTGCTACGAGAGCATGGTCCGCGTGCTTCGGGCCCGGACCTGGGGACCGAAGAACTTTCCCATGCTGTTCGACGAGAACGTCAGCTACGGCTTCCGCCGAAACCTGCTCGGGATGCGCCCGCTCGGCGTCGCGACCAGCCTCGTCGGCATGGTCTCCGGGGCGATCGCGATCTGGCTGGGCCATTTCGTCTGGCCGATCGTCGCCCTCTGTGCCGCGGCCGGCCTGTACGTGCTGGTCAACGGGCCGCAGGAGCTCAGGAAGCAGGCCGAGCGGTATGCCCGCCGCCTGTTCGAGAGCGTCGATCGTCTGCTGCCCGCGCCGCAGGCCCCGCAGGCGCATGAACCTGAGACGAAGCCCCGGCGCAGACCGTCCAAGCAGGCCGCCGAGGAAACGACCGGAACATAGCGGCTAGCGCAGTACGAGAATCCCCGGTTGAGGCCGTCGCAGCAGGGGAGGCCAAGCCGCCTCCGGTCAAGCTGGGCCCGCCCCCTGCTAGGTCGCACGGCCGTCGTCCTCGACGTGGACCTGAATGTCGCCATGACGCCTTGTGGTGGCGACCTCGCACGAGAAACGCTTGTACTTGGGTGTCAACCGTGCGTGGGCGGATCTCCGCAGAGCGTGACGAGGATCGGGTACCTCTCGACAACGACGGTGGCCCAAGCGTGCCCGGCCTCATGCCAGCACATCAGGGCCGTGGAGGTCCTGGAGAAGGTGACCAAGCGTGGAAGGGACATGGGGCTCCTGTCAGGGCCGGCTTGCCGCGCATCAACGACGCAGCCCGAACACGCAAGGCCCGGGATCTGCGTCCCCGGCGCGCGCTCTAGGTCACGGGCAGGCCCAGACGTGACAACACCCGCCGCGGCGGACCGGGCGGGCGCGTCGAGATGTGCTGCATCTCGCCTCGCTGAAGGCCTTGGAAAGGTACCGCGCCCCTATGATAGGGACAAGGGCGGCTTAGCGCCCGGAGGCCTCGCGGTAGAGGCGGGCCTCGGTCGCGGGGTCGAGGGGGGCAAGCCGACCGGGACGGGCCGCGAGCAGCGAGGATGCCCGACGGGAGGCACGGCGGGCCGCTGCGGTCTCCCGGGCCGCTGCCCCGAGGATCGCCGTTGCTCGGGCATCGTCGGCAGCACTGCGGCGACGGACGGGGAGAGCGACGGGCAACGGGGTCTCGTCGAGCGACAGCTCCTCCCGGATCTCGTACTCGAAGCCTCCTCTCTCGACGACGCGGGTGATGGCCCAGCGAGCCGTCGAGGTGCGGTACACGGCGTAGAACGGGGTGAAGCGGGTCTCGACCACCTTGCCGTCGGCGATGGGATCTGGCCGCCAGGGGGGCACCGGGGTGCGGGTGGCGCCCCTCGGGCCGGGGGCCACTATAGACTGTGACACATCGTAGACAGCGACTGCAGACGGATCGGCGGTGACGACCTCCTCAGCCGAATCCGCGAGGGTGGCCGAGGCAGCGGCGGCAGCCTCCGCTTCGGCGAGCTGGGCCCGGCGATGCTCCTCCGATCCCCTGACCATCGGGCCGCTGCCGAACATCAGAGCCAGCATCGGCTCGCCGTTCGCGGCGACGTCTGTCTCGGCCTCCCGAAGGGCCTCGTACAGGCTGGCGCGGCTGCGGCGGAGCGTGGAGGCGCACTGCGTGACCGTCAGCCCCGCCTGACGCAGCGAGTATGCGTACAGGCCGAGCACCAGCCGCTCCTCCGCCTGCCCCGCCCGCGTCGCACGGTCCGGAGCGCGGGCATCGCGGCTGTCGCGCTGGCGCTCTGCGGCGGAGCGGCCGGCCTTCGAGCCATCGGGGCGCAGCACGAGGAGGCCGGCCGCGTCCGCCTCGGCCTTGGTGATGCCCAGGTCGGTGACGATTCGCAGGTAGCTCCAGTCGTAGAAGGCCGGGCGGTCCTTACCCTCGTACTCGCGCCGCTCGCCGGCCGCGGCGGCGTGCATGCCGGCCTCGACTCCAGAGAAGGCGGAGGCGAGCTCGCGCTCGGGCAGGCCGGACAGGGGCGCGAGGCGCTCGGCCCAACTCTCGGCATCGCCGCCTTCGAGCTGGGACAGCGCGGTCGCGGCGACCACAGCCCATCGCATCCGAACGCCCACTTCGAGGCGGCCGCGGTGGTCGAGGAGGGCCAGGAGGTCGTCTAGGATCAAGCACCACTTGTTGCCCGTGGGCACGCGCCGGGGGCGGCGAGCGGCCGCGGCGGGGACCGGGGCCGAGGCCTGCTCGGCCGACCGCTGCTCGCGGATGGCGCGCATCTCGGCCCGGCTGTAGGGGCAGACGGCGTCGGCCCAAGCGTCGAACGAGACCGAGCGGATGTCCGCAATTGCGGCGGGCCAAGCCGGGCGGGCCATCGCGCCGTTCTTGGGGTTTACGCTCCCCCAGACGCGCAGGACGCGGGCGGCGTCGCAGCAGCCGCGATCGAGGCCGAGCGCCTGCAGCAGCCTCCACAGCGGGAGCATCCTGGCTTGCCACTCCGCCACGCGCGGCTCGACGCCCCGGCGGACCGGCAGGTTGCCCTCGTCGTCGAGCCGGGGGCCGCGCAGCGACTTCATCGCACGCTGCCACCGATGCAGGGCCTGGCCGGAGAGCCCGTCGAACTGCCAAACGAGGTGGAGGCCACGGCCACTGAATGTGAACCAGGACGGGCGCGGGATACCGAGTTGGTCCAGGGCCACCAGCACCATGGCGACGACATCCTCGGGGGAGCGGCTGGCGTGCGGCAAGCCCTCGCGGGCGTAATCGAGGTCGAGGAAGGCCGAGCCGATGCGCGCGACCCGGGCCGAGTTGCGGCGACCGAAGAAAGCCGACTGGCTGGCGAACTGCACCTCGGCCGCCTCGACCTGCCGGGTGACGGAGCGGGCCGACGGCGTGATCAGGCCCTCGTCCCAGCCACCGTCAGCCGTCTGGCGCGCGGTCGCGACCCGCCCGCGCGACCCCGGTGGGTGCAGCAGGGCGATATGGGCCCGGGTCAGGGCCTGCCGGTCGGCGAGGGACGGGATGGGCGAGATCGGGGGCATCGTTCAGCGAGGTGGGTGGGCACCCGCGGGGCAGCACTCCCGCGAATTCGCAATCAGGCTACCCGCGTCGCCAGCAAACGCCAAACGGCCTCGCTCTCCGGGCGACTACCGAGGTCGCTCCCCGAGGGAGGGCCGCCCCGGCCGGCCCGCCGCGGGGCCTTCGGACCCCGGATCCGAGGCCATCCGAAACGAATCGGCGGCGTGCGCCGATCGCGAGGGGAACGACCTCGGGGGCACCCCCTGCCCAAATCGGCAGCCTCGCATGACGCTCTCTTCAACCCCGCAGGAGAGCCCGCTCGTGTCCGCTGCCCCCGCCTTCCAGGCCGCCCCGTCCCCGCCGCCGCCCTGTTGCGTTCATGACCACTCCGCGGGCGTGCGCGCGCACGTGACCCAGCACGCGATCCGCAGGTACGGGGATCGCATCCTTGGCATGGAGGAGCTCCTCGACGGCCTCGACGACACCGACGCGGTCGATGTCATGGTGGCGACGGGCGTGCCGATCGGCGAGGTTCGCGCCTGGTTGGCGTTCTACGGCGGCGTCGGGGTCCGCCACGGGGCGCAGGGCGTCTGCCGGGACGGGGTCGGCCTGGTGCTCAAGGGCGGCAAGGTCGTGACGGTCATCTCGAAGATCGGGGAGCGCCGCCGCTAATCCTCTTATGGAGGCTCTAAGACCTCTCCGCCGCGCTCGGAGCAGGGCTTCGTTTGTTTTCGAGCCCCGCCGCAACTCTTAAGGGGGCCAAAATGCCCCTGGAACGCACTAAGTTCGCGATTTCGGGTGTTCGGAGCCTCCGATAAGACGTTTTCAGAGCCCTTTCAGCGCAAAAAGCCGTCAAAGTTAGTGGCTTCCTTTGTTTTTGCTCGAAAACGGCCAAAACTTAGTGAAATTCGGGTTTTTTCACTATGTTCGAGCCGCCTCATACCTAAAAAGTCGACTTTTCCAGACTTAAGTGGCGTCCTGAGGCCGACAAAACGATGCTAATGGCGTCCGGACGCCCGTTATGGGCCTTTCCGGCCCCTCAAGGGACGGGCTCGGGCCGGATTTCGCTTTTCCCGGAGCGGCCCGCCCTTCCCCCGTGACCTGGAACGCGTCACGGTCGCCAGCGCAGCCTTCTGAGCATCCGGCCGCGCGAGGCGGCCCTGCCCGCAGGCCGTCCCGTGTCCCCGAAGCTCCCCGCCCCCTACGCCTGGCTCGCCAACGAGACCGGCCCGAAGGTCCTCCTCGAAGCCCTCGCCCTGTTCGGGACGAAGGAGACGCCCGGCTCGGCGTCGAACCCCGTCATCCTCGGCTGGGCCCGCGAGGTCGGCGTCGCCCGCGACTACGCCAACGACGGCATCGCCTGGTGCGGCCTGTTCGTGGCCGCCGTGGTGAAGCGCGCGGGATTCGAGCCGGTGAAGGCACCCCTCTGGGCCCGGAACTGGGGAACCTGGGGCACGAAGGCCGCGGCGCCGAGCCTCGGCGACGTCCTGGTGTTCGAGCGCGCCGGGGGCGGCGGCCACGTCGGCTTCTACGTCGGCGAGGATGCCACCGCCTACCACGTCCTCGGCGGCAACCAGAGCGACCAGGTCTGCGTCTCGCGGATCCTGAAGTCCCGGTGCCTCGCGGTCCGGCGCTGCCCCTGGAAGTTCGCCCAGCCCGCCAACGTCCGCCCGGTCCGGCTCGCCGCCGGGGGCGCCCTCTCGACCAACGAGGCCTAAGCCATGACCGTCATCGACGCCTTGATCGCGCTCTACTTCGGCGTCCTGCTCATCTGGGGCTGCGACGGCAGGGCCCATCGCGCGGGCGCCGTCTTCCTCTTGGCCAGCTGCTGCGTGAGCCACGACCAGCCAGGGCTGAGGACCCTGCTGTGCGGCATCGCGATGATCCTGTTCCTCGCGGAGCTCCTCGCTTCAGACGAGCGGCCGACCAAGGCCAAGGCCAAGAATGGTCCCGGCCTGAGGATGTCGGCGCACGAGCTGATGGGACTGGCCGAGGACATCGCCAAGGCGGACCGCCTCAGGGCATCGTCGAGCCACGCCGACCATGTCCGGGCCCGCGCGCTCATGGGGATGGCCATCGACCAAGCCGCCGGACCGAGGCGCGGCCTGTGACCGCGCTCCTCGGCCTTCTCGGATCCGGGCTCGGCCCCGCCGGCATCGCGGCGCTGCTCGCCGTCGCCGTGGTCGCGGCCCGGGCCTACCTCGGGAAGGCCGGGGCCCTCGCGGTCGGCGCCGCCAGCCTGCTCCTCGTGGCCTACGTCGCGGGCGCGCACCAGGCCGGCGCCGCGGCCGAGCTCGATGCCGCCAGGTCCTCCGCCGCGGCGGCGCAGGCCGCCCTCGTCGAGGAGCGCCGCCAGGTCGCCGCGGCCGCAGCGATCGCCGCGGCCGACGGCCGGCGCGCCATCGCGATCGAGGACGAGGCGGAGACCGCCCGTGCCCGGCTCTCCGAGCTCGAATCCCACCTCGCCGCGAACCCGGCGGGCGCCTGCGCCACGGCCGACGACGCCCGCCGCCTGAGGGGGCTGTGATGCACCGGATCGCCCCCCTCGCCGCCGTCGCCGGGCTCGCCGTCCTGCTCGGCGGCTGCCCCGGCCGCGAGGCCCTCGACCTGACGGCGCGCCCGGCCATCCCGGCGCCGCCCGCCGACCTCGCGGGCTGCTTCGCCCGCGCCTTCCCCGAGATCCCGGACCGCGCCTTCGGCCGCGCCGAGGCCGTCCGGATCATCGCCGACGCCAAGCTCCTCGACCGCGCCAAGGCGGCCTGCGGGGGGCGTGCCCTCTCCTGGATCACCGACGTCCGGGCCGAGTACGGGAGACCCTGACCGTGGACGCCTTCATCACCAAGATCCTCGGCGAGGCCGGCCCGCTCGGCATCGTGGCTTGCCTGCTCGTCGGGCTCGCCTGCGCCTACCCGTTCATCCGGAAAAACCTCCGGGAGGCCTCCGACGACACGGCGATCCGGACCGCGGCCGACGCCCTGCGGAAGGAGCTCGGCGAGCTCCTCGACAAGGAGCAGGCCAGGGTCGCCACGCTGACCGGCGCCTTGGAGGAGGCCTCGACCCAAGTTCGCGCCCTCAGGGGCGAGAACGGGAGCCTGCAGGCGGACATCGCCTCCCTGCGCCGCGAAGTCCGCTCCATGCTGCGGATGTGCATGTCGATGCGGGCCGCAATGCAGCGCGCCGTCGATACCGGCGATTGCGCCCCCCTCAGGCTGTGGCTCGACCTGAACCCGATCGAGGCCGACGAGGCGAGGCCGGCGGCATGAACGTCCCGGTCGCCCTGCTCGCCCTGGCCTGCCTTGCGGCCGAGCCTGCGCCCCTCGTGGGGGCCGAGGTCCTGGCCGTCCTGCGCGCCGGGCCCGTCGCCGCGGCGCCGACCCGGGCGGACGTGGCGGCCGCGATCGCGGCGGTCACGCCGTTGCGGAGACGTCGTCATGCCCGCTGAACTTGTCGCCGCCACCCAGGCCGTGATCGACGCCGCCAACCGCCTCGTCTCCTGGCGGCGCTGGTACCTTGAACTGCCCGACGACCGCCCGCTACCCGAGGATCTGGCGGCCGCCCTGGAGCGGGCGCTCGCCGCCCTCGACCGCGTCGAGGCCGCGGCCGGGGCCGTGGCGTGACGCCCGGCGACGAGGCTTTCCTCCTGACGCTCGCCGGCCTCCTGCGCGAGGGCCTCGATGCCGAGCCCGTGCCGGCCTACCGCGCGGAGGACCTCGTCTGGCTGCCGGGGCTGCCCGCCTGGAAGCGTCGGATTGCCCTCGCGGCGCGATGACTGATTCGCGCGGGATCGAGGGGTACTCGCGGGGTGAGTACCCCTCAATCCCGTAGCCGGACGCCCCGGCGCCGGCCGCCGCGGCCCGCGACGAATTCGACGCCGGCCTCTTGCAGCACGATCGTCACGCGCTCGATCACCGCCTGCGAGGCGGCGCCCCGCTCGACGTCGGTCCAGGTGCGGGGGCTGACGCCCGCGCGCTCGGCCGCTTCTTCCTGCGTGAGGTCGAGGAGGGCACGGGCGGCGCGAATCTGGGAAGGGCTCGGGAACATGGCCTGAGCATGCCACGGGCGCTGGCATGGGAACAGCCGCGCTGCGGAAAATCCGAAGCGGAAGTTGCGGAAATCGCTTGCCGGTGAGACCCTTGCCTTGCCGCCGATTCGGTAAACGAATCCTTACCGAAGGCGGCCCCCGGGGCGGCAACCCCGGGGACCTGGTCGAACATCCGGAGCTAACCCGCATGCCCGAAGCCATCCCCACCTCTACCATGGACGCGCTCCTCGCGCGCCCCCTGGACCTCGCCGGCCTGACGAGCCCCGCGCAGCTGCAGGCGATCGCCGCGCACGCCGCGGAGCTCGTCGACGAGGCGCGCTGGCTCGAAGGCTGCGCCCTCGTCGCGGAGCTCTCGCCCGACGAGACGCACGCCGCGCTGCGCGCCCGGCCCGCGAAGTACCTGCACGAGCTGCACAGCGTGGTCATGGAGCGGGCCTACGCCGCGATGCCCGTCGTCGACGTCCACGTCTTCGACCTCGTTCGGCCCGTCGCCCCGGCCCCGGTCGTCACGGCCGGGGTCATGATGGCGCAGGTCGAGGCCTTCCGCGCGAATCCCGGCGCCTACTTGCCGGGGGCCCTCCCGTCCGCCGGTGTCGCCGTGTTCCACGCCAGCCATGCCGTCGACGGGTGGATCACCCTCGACGGCGAGGACCTGCCCTGGAGCTACGGCTCGGTCGGCGTGAGCCGGCTCCTCGTCTCCGAGCTCGCCGAGTACGTCCGGGCCGCCCCCGACGTCCGGCGCGGACTCGTCGTCGGCACGCACGTGCAGGCCGACGTCGACTTGCCGCCCGAGCTCACCTTCGTCTCCCTCGCCAACCTGCCCACCGCCACCGGACCGGAGGCCGCCTGATGAACGCCATCACCCGCATCCCGGCCATGCCGGCCATCACCACCTTCGTCTTCGACGGGCACCCGATCCGCGTGGCCCACGTCGACGACCAGCCGCGGTTCGTCGCGACGGACGTCTGCAAGGCCCTGAAGCTCACCAACCCCAGCGTCTCCCTGCGGGTGCTGGACGAGGACGAGCGGTCTAAGATCTTCTTAGGCCCCCAGGGCGAGGCGCTCGCCGTGACCGAGGGTGGCCTCTACACCCTGATCATGCGCTGCCAACGCGCCCTGGTGAAGGGCTCGACCGCGTGGCGCTTCCGGAAGTGGGCGACCAGCGAGGTGCTGCCCGCGGTCCGCCGCACCGGCAGCTACGTCGCCCAGGCCCAGCCCGTCGCGGCGCCGGTCGCGATCAACCTCGACGACAACCGGACGCTCCGGCGCCTCCTGCTGGAGCGCATGGAGCGCGAGGACGCCCTGGCCGAGCAACTGGCCATCACGGACCAAGAGTTGCTCGACACCAGCCGGGCGCTCACCTGCGCCCAGCACACGATCGAGGAGCAGTCGGTCACGGTCGAGGCCTTCGACCGTCTCACGAGCATCGCCGGCGGGAAGTGCATCACCGACACGGCGAAGCGGCTCGGCGTCGGGCCCCGCGCCCTCTTCGCCTACATGCGCGCCCCCGAGGCGCGGGTGCGCTGGCTGATCAAGCGGTCCGCCCAGTCCGAGGACGCCGTGCACCAGGACCGCCTCAACGCCAAGGACATGCTCAGCCCGGTCGAGACGATCAAGGTCGGGCCGGAGGGTGAGCAGCGGGACAAGGACGTCACGCGGATCTTGGTGACGCCGAAGGGGCTTGGGTACCTCGCCCGGCTCATCGTCGAGGGCCGCGATCCCCTCCTGCCGGTGCCGGTGGACATGCTGGAGGTCGTGAGGCTGTCCCGCATCGACCGGGGGCTGTTCGACTGAAGCTGAAGTTTCAGCCGCCGCGGGGGTCGGGATTCGAGCTCGGCCCCGTCCCCAAGACCCCTGCATATAAATGGTACCGACGTGACCTTCGCTTCCTCCACCGCCCTCAAGTCCCTGCTGGACAAGGAGACCTCCAGCCCCGAGGAGGCCTCCGCCCGGCGGGAGGCCGAGCGGGAGCGCCGCATCGCGCGGGCCCGCGCCGAGGCCGTGGTGCCGGCCGCGACGGTCGCGGCCGCCGGGCTCGGCAAGGGCAACGGGGCGCCCCCCGAGCTCTCGCCCCTGCAGGAACTCTCCGCCCTCGGCGAGCTCCTCGCCGGACCACGCTGGACGACCGACGTCGCCCGGCTCCTCGGCCACGGGGACGGCCGCACCGTGAGGCGCTGGAAGGCGGGCGAAGCCGAGGTCGACCCCCGGGACTTGGAGGCCCTGCGCGAGGAGGGGCGCCGGCGCGCCCAGGCGATCCTGCGCCTCGTTGGTGATCCGATGGACCAGCCGGCGAAGGCGAAGCGGACGCCCGAAGAGACCAGGGCAGCGTTCGCGGCCCTGATGGCCCGGACCCGGGGCGAGGCGCAGGCCTAGGAGCAAGGCCCCCGGTCGCGGCGCCGGAACTGCACGCCTTCGTGGAGCAGCGTGCCGTCCGGCATGACGGTGAGGTCGGTGTCGTATGGGACCTCGCTGCCGCCGTTCGCGTAGCAGCGGTCCGCCCGCAGGCGCCCGCCAGACAGCCGCGCGAGGGGGCAGTCCAGCAGGTCGATGCCGATCCCGCGCCCCTCGACGACGATCGCCGGCACGTCGGTGCCGGAGGGGCAGTAGACGCCGGCGGCCGGCCAGGTGCTCCCGCTGGCGAGAGCGGGCCCAGCCGACAGGGTGGCGAGGATGGCGACGGCGCGCACGGTCAGAGCTCCACGGTGAGGGTGGGGTCAAACGAAGGGTTCTCGCGCTCATCGGCCCAAGAGCCGTCGCGGCGCCTGTACGAGGTGTCGTGACCGCGCGGATTCGAGAGAACGCGCGTGCGGCCCACGGTGTAGTCGCGGCTGACGTGGACGTGCCCATGCACCCAGAGCGCCGGGGCATGCGGCCCTTCCATGACGGCTGAGAGGTCGCTCGCGTACGCGGCGCTCGTCGGCTCGTCCGGGCGGCCCCATGGCAGGCTGAGGGGGTGCGGCGCGTGATGGGTCACCACCACGGTCGGGCCCGCGTGCGGCTCGGCCAGGACCCGCTCGATCCTGCCGCGATGCTCCAGGTGAAGGAGCTGCGCGGCCGGCGGGCGGAACGGGGCCGGGCTGCCGAGGCGGTCCCGCGTCTGGATCCGCCGGTGATCGCGCATGCCGCGCTCGCGGTCGCCGCAATCGCGCATCGCCCAAGCCCGGGAGTAGCCGACCGGCTCCCCCACGAGATAGTCCGTCCACAGCGTTGCGCCGACGAGCCTGATGCCGTCGACGTGGCGGACCTGCCCGGCGTCCAGCAGGGTGATGTCGGCGGCGATCGCAGCGTCCCGCCCGCGCTTGATCTCGTCCGGAATCCGGCATCCGTAGAAATCGTGGTTGCCCGGCACGTAGACGACCTGTCGGGCGCGCGGTCGGACGTGCTCGGCGAGCCACGGTAGCGAGCGGCGGCACAGTCCGTCGGCGATGTCCCCGGCGACGATCGCCAGGTCGACCTGCGGCCCGGGCGGCAGCGCGAACGGGGCCGCGTCGATGTGCAGGTCGGACAGGATCAGGACCGTCGGCATCTCACTCTCCTCCCTCGCACCAAGCCGAGCCGTCCGCCTCGAACCACGCGGCCGTCGCCCTGGCGACCGGCCTCTCCCCGTCCCCGGCGCGAAAGCCGGGCCGGTCGAGCCCGTAGCGCAGGCGCTCCGCGCCGGCCGGCAGCGGCAGGTCGGCGACCTCGCCCCGCGCCCAAGCCACAACCTCGCGCTGCCCCCGACGCAGGCACCGGCGCCGCCCGGCCTCGGACGCCACCAGGGCGACATCGACGAGGGCGATCGCCTCGACGTGCCCGACGACGCGCCCACCCTCGCGCACGCTCCAGAGCCGGCGGCCGCGGTGGCGGTAGATTTCAGCCACCGCCGCCTCGCCGCCCCCGGTGCCGGGCGTCTTCGCAGGCGTCGCAGGCGATCACGTGCCACGCCCGGCGGCGATGCTCCCCCGGGGCGCCGCACCGCTCGCAGACGACCGTCGACAGGTCCGTGGCAGCCCTGAGGATGTAGTTGACGCGCCCCTTGGATGACTTGGGAATACTGTCGAAATACCACCGAAGCGAGGCGAACTTGGACTTGACCTGTGCGCTCTGCAGGCCGTCAAGGAGCCCCGCCTCGCTGAGCTCCTCCGCGGTCGCGCGAGCGACGTCCTGCCAAGGGACGTCGACCTCCACCGACCCCTCGGGGAAGAGCCGGCCGTAGACGCGGCGGAGATCCTCGGCGCCGTCCTGCGGGCACCCCGGCACGAGGCCGCCGCCGGGTGCGTACCGCTGCGATCGAATCCCGACGAGGCGCGCGGCGAGGTGCGCGACCAACGCGACGAACGGCGCGGCGTAGTGGTCGAACGAGCCGGGGCCGTGGGTCTGGCCGTCCCCCGGGTCTGGCCGGGTCACCGCGATGTTCTCGGCGAGCAGCACCACCCGCTCGGACCCCTCGGCCGCGCCTGGGATGACGACGAGGTCGGCTTGCGGGCCGTAGAGGCGTTCTAGGTAGCCGCGGAGCTCCCGAGCGGCACGGCGGTCTCTGCTGGTCATGACGGTCTCCATGTTCGCGGCCGGGCGGGCGGCAGGCGGGGCACGGCGAGGAGGAAGCTCACCGCGGAGCGGGCTTCCCTGAGGGCGACGGCTGGGTCCCGGTCACCGTCCTCGACGAGGCGGAGCAAGGCTGAGGCGTAGGCGTAGACACCCCCGGCGAGGGTCGCCTCGACGCGCTCGTCGAGGGCTGCGGCCTCCACGGATTCCCGAAGCAGGCGGAGGTCGGTCGCGGTCACGGCCTGGCCTCCTCAATGGGCGAAGCGACGGTCGGCGCGAAGCGCGACGAGCCGCTCAACGGCCCGGCGCAGCGGCCGGATCGAGCCCCCGCGCCACGACCCGAGCGACGCGATCTCCTCGGCGTCGAGGTCCGCGAGCCACCGCCTATCGGCCAGCTCCGCACGCATGCTCTCCAGGATCCCACGGGCAACGACCGGCAGGTCCTGCCGCCTCGGCGGCGGGATCTCGATCACCGTGAAGCGATCGAGCAGCGGGCCTCGCAGCCCCGTCACGTCGTTGGCGGTCGCGATCAGGGAGACCCCCGACACGTCGACGACGCCGTCGACCCCCAGATCGAAGAACCGGCGCCGGGCGGCAAGCTCGCCGACGGCCACGATCGCGGACCTCAGGTCGCCGTTGTGCCCACCGGGCGGCGCGGACTTGTCGAGCTCATCCAGAACAATGATGCCGTCCCCGCTCTGATGATCCACGAGCAGCTGCGTGAATACAGATAGGCGGGAGGTAGACCACTGCTTGGAGGTGCCGGAAATACTGGAGTCTGATACGCCTGCGCAGCCATATACCAGATGAGGCACGCCCATGCCTTCGGCGATGTCGCGCGCCAGCTCGGTCTTCCCCGTCCCCGGCAGGCCGACGAGCAGGAGGTTGGGCGTGCCCGCGGTCAGCCGGCCGGCGAGCGTCCCGAGCACGCGCGAGATCTGGGGCACCAGCCACGGCCGCCGCGCGGTCAGGCTTTCCCCGAGCTCGGCGAGGTCGGGCATCGGGTGCAGTGGCAGGCGCTTGCCGATCAGGGCGCGGACTTGCGTCGGCGGCTTCTTGGCTTCGAGCTCGGCGGGCAGGACGACGATGCCGGGCGCGTGCGCACGCTCCAGGACGTCGCCCAGATCGAGGTCGCCGTCCGGGCCCGCGCCCGCCGTCGGCGCGGGGGCCTGCGGCGCGACCGGGGCGGCCGGGGCCGGGAGCTCCTCCGGCGGGTGGGTGACGTCGGCGATCGCCTCCAGGAGCTGTCGAGAGTTGCCCCTGCCCAGGCGCCAGTCCGCCTGCAGATCGTGCGACACCGGCACGGCCGGTAGGTCGCGGGAGCAGAGCGAGGCAACGTGCAGGAGCGTGACGAACGCTTCGCGCAGCGGCACGGGATCGTGCAGCCCCGTGTGGAGGTGCTCGTAGACGTAGGCGTGCGCGATCGCGACGGCGCGCCCGGCGGCTTCTGGGTCGCCGAGGAGCGCGGCGTAGATCGTCGCGCGGTCGGCGATCTCGCCGTACGCGTCCTCCGCCGTCAGATCTGGGAACACGGCCCGGACCTGCGCAAGGGAGAGGCGCTCGACCGCCACGGCGCGATCGGCCGTCGGCTCCAGGCCGAAGCGGTTCAGCGCGACGTGCAGGTCGTCGGGGAAGCTCGGGGCGGCGGGGGTGTGCAGGACCTCCCGGGCCCAGACGCGCGCGTCCTCGATCGGGCTGCCGTCGAGCGGCTGAGCCCCCACGAGGAGCTCGTCGAGCGTGGCCGTCCGCGTCGGCGGGATCGCCATGGCGCGCCGGTGCCGGGCCTCGGAATCGCGGTAGGTCTCGATGCGGGCGCGGCGACGCGCGCGGCGAAGGACGTCATCAGTCACGGGGAGGCTCGCTTGGAACGGGGGCACGCAGGCGGGCGCCGAGCAGGGCTCAGGCGGTGCGGGCTATCCGTTTCAAGAAGCGAGCGATCACGGGGCGAACTCCCGGGGGGGTGAGGCATCCAACGTGGCAGGCGGGGACTCCCGCGGCAAGGGGATCCCCGGCGTGTGGTGAAGATATCCCTGGGCGTCGCGAGCGGGCGGCGTCCCGTTGCGAATCGCCGTGCGGTGGTACCCTCGGCCCAGAGGCAGCGGAGGGGCGAGGCGATGGCGAGCGAGGCAGAGCGGTACCGGGCGGCATGGGATCTCTACCGGATCCCGCAAGCGGCGCAGATCGCGTTCCGACGCCGGGTCGTCGAAGCGCGGTGCGAGGAGCCCGACGCGCTCGCCGCATTTGCGGCGGTGGGCGTTTCGAACGTCATGAGACCGCCCGTGCTGGTCTACGACGACGTCGCGGTCGCGCTCGCCGCGCTGCCCGAGGACGCCCGCCCGGCTATCGAGGTGCCGCTGTTAGGACAGGCGCTCACCGCGCCGACGGCCGCCGGGTTGATGCGGGAGGCCCTCGCCCGCGGGCTTGCCGACGGCCTTGACGACCGTCAGCTCGCCGGGGCGATCTCGGTCGTCCTAGAGAGCCACGGGCTCCTCGCGAGGGAGGCGGCGTGATGGGCGAGCTGACGTTGTGGGTCTGCTGCGGGGCGACCGTCGTCCTATCGGCGGCCGTCCTGATCACCGGCGTCCTGTCCACGATGGAGCGCACCGACCGCAAGCTCGCCCGCCTGCGCGACGCCACCACCCCGGCGCGGAAGGGCTGACCGTGAGCATCCTCGCAAGCATCCCGAACCTGCGGGCGTACGAGCTCGCCGAGTACCGCTCTCAGCTCACCCGGCTCGGCATGGCGGCAGGCTTCGGCTCGGCCAAGGCTGCCAAGGCTCTCGCCGCGATCTCGGCCGACGTCACCATCGAGCACGCCATCAACCCGGGGGATTCCGACCTGCAGGCGCGTTACGCGGCGACCGTGGAGGCTGAGGCCATGTACCTGGCTCTCGCCGGCTCAACAGCCGCGCTGGATCGCGCCGACCACGAGCTCGCCCGCCTGCGCGAGGCAGCCGCCTCGAAGCGGAAGGATTGCCCGTGAGCGACGCCTGGGCGGGCCGCATCTTCACCAACCCGTCGCCGCCCCGACGCCTCTACACCGAGACGTCCTTCCGCTTTGCGCCGCCCCGGCCCACGGCGATCTGGCACCCGGAGGAGCCCCCGCGCCCGCCGGTGCCGGCGGGCGCCATGGAGGCGATGGCCCGAAAGCTCGCCGCCGCGGTCGAGGCCGAGATCCACCGCATGCTCGGGCTATGGGTCTCCGAGTGCGAGCCGACGATCGCCTGGGGGCCCGAAGGCCTCCTCGGCCTCGCGCTGGCAGGCGACCCGGGCCCGGCGAGGATCCTGGTGCCGTCGCGGCTGGCGACGCGCGCGGATCTCCTCGCCGCTGCGGCCGGCGGCTAGTCGACGCCTTCGCCGGGGCGACCCCCCTCCGCGGGCGCGTCGAGCACGCCGCGGAGGAGACGGGGCTTGTCGAGCAGGGCCGCCGCCCGGCGACTCGCGTCGTCGTAGTGGTTGTAGTTTGGGTAGCCCTGGTCGACCGGCTTGCTGTGCAACCAGGTCCGGAACGCTCTGAGCTCGGCCTTCCGCTCGGGCGGCGTCGCCGGGTCGCAGATGATCTCCGAGCACATGTCGTAGATCTCCGCGAGGCGAGCCCGCGTCCGCCTGTAGCCGGCGATGTCGAGGTTTCGCATGGTGGCCTCCTCAGTCCAGGGCCGGCTTGGTCTTGGGCAGGCCGGCCTCAACGTACAGGCCCGCCACCCGATCATCCCCGTCTCCGAACGCGCCACAGAGGAGACGTCCCCAGTCGGTGTCGTCTGTATCGGGACGCGTGCGGAGCTCAGCCAGCCAGCCGCACATCTTCCGCACGTCCTTCTGCGTGACCCTGCGGCCGCGACCCTGCCCCACGGGCCAACCGTAGCCGAGGTTGCCGAGGGCGCAGTGAAAGTCATCGTACTCGTCGACCTGCGTCGCCCTCAGCGCTTCCCTCAGGGAGGCACGTTCGACAGTCGTCAGGGCGGCATAGACGGTTGCGCCGATCTCTTGGTCTGTGGGCATCTTGTGGGTTCCCTGTGGTTGCGTCGCGCACAACTTCGGGCCCTCGACTTGCCTAGACCTTAACCGCGCCCCGGGCGCCCACCTGAGGATCTGGACCTTGGTTCACGGGACATTGCCGGCCGCCTCCCGCGCTGCCGGGATATCGACGAGCCGACGGACGTGCGAGCCGACCGCATCGTCCCAGTCCCCCCGGGCGGGCCGGCTGGTGATCGCGTGCGAGAGGAATCCGCGCAGCAGCGCCACGGTGATCCTGGCGCCCAGCCGCTGCCCGGGCCGGACGCGAGCAACCTCCTCCTGGCGCACGACCCGGCCCCCGAGCCGGTCGAGGATGGCGGCGATCTCCGCGTCGGTCGCGAGCGGCAGGGCCTCGCGGACGAAGGGCTCGATGGTGGCGATGTCGAGGGGGCGACGCATGGCGAGGTTCCTTGCCCGGCGCCGAGCGCCGGTACGATGGGAGGAACCCTCAAGGGGATGCGAGAGGCTGACCGGCCGGAGCCGGTCCCCTATGCCGGGATGATGCCCCCGCGGAGGAGCGCGCCGCAAGGGCGGGGTCTGTCCGGTGAGCGGACACACCCGCCCGCGGGCAGGCCCGGGCAGGCGCGGGGGCGTGACCTGGAACGGGACACGGGCACGGGCGCAGGCTGCCGGGTGGTCCGCCCGGGCGCTCGAATCCGGGCGGACCGTCCGGCAAGCGTGCAGAAAAGTCCGCCCGAAATCCGCCCGAGAAGCAAAAAGCCCCGGACGGAAGGTCCAGGGCTTCGGGTCTAATCGCCTGTCTAGGCGAAAGTATTTTGGTAGCGGAGGAGGGATTTGAACCCCCGACACAAGGATTATGATTCCTCTGCTCTGACCAACTGAGCTACTCCGCCGCGCGGTGGCCGGTTCGTGTCCGGCTCTGCGGTGGCGCGGATATAGGGGGAGGCGGGCGGGCCTGTCAAGGAACCGCCGCAGCCCTTTTCGCGCCTCGCCGCGAATGGCGAGGCGCAACGCGACTCAGAGGGTGTCGCCCAGGATTTCGGCCACCTGGGGGATGTCCTTGTCGCCGCGGCCCGACAGGTTCACGACCATCAGGTGGTCGCGCGGCAGGCTGGGGGCGAGCTCCTTGACCTTGGCGAGCGCGTGGGCGGGCTCGAGGGCCGGGATGATGCCCTCCATCAGCGAGCACAGCCGGAACGCCTCCAGGGTCTCCGTATCGGTCGCCGAGAGGTAGGTGACGCGGCCCATCTCGTGCAGCCAGGCGTGCTCGGGGCCGATGCCCGGATAGTCGAGGCCGGCGGAGATCGAGTGCGCGTCGGCGATCTGGCCGTCGCCGTCCATCAGCAGGTAGGTGCGGTTGCCGTGCAGCACGCCGGGCTTGCCGCCGGTGAGCGAGGCGGCGTGCAGGCCGCTCGAGACGCCGTGGCCGGCCGCCTCGACGCCGTAGATCGCCACCTCGCGGTCGTCGAGGAAGGGGTGGAACAGCCCCATCGCGTTCGAGCCGCCGCCGATGCAGGCGACGAGCGAGTCGGGCAGGCGGCCCTCCTGCTCCAGCATCTGCGCCTTGGTCTCGATGCCGATGATCGACTGGAAGTCGCGCACCATCGCCGGGTAGGGATGCGGCCCCGCCACCGTGCCGATGCAGTAGAACGTGTCGGCGACGTTGGTGACCCAGTCGCGCAGGGCCTCGTTCATCGCGTCCTTCAGGGTGCGGGTGCCGGACTCGACCGGCACCACCTCGGCGCCGAGCATCTTCATCCGGAAGACGTTCGGCTTCTGCCGCTCGACGTCGACCGCGCCCATGTAGACGACGCATTTCAGCCCGAAGCGGGCGCAGAGCGTCGCGGTCGCGACGCCGTGCTGGCCGGCGCCGGTCTCGGCGATGATCCGCGGCTTGCCCATGCGCCGGGCGAGCAGGATCTGGCCCAGCACGTTGTTCACCTTGTGCGAGCCGGTGTGGTTCAGCTCCTCGCGCTTGAAGTAGATCTTCGCGCCGCCGAGGTGCTCGGACAGCCGCTCGGCGTGGTAGAGCGGGCTCGGCCGGCCGACATAGTGGGTCAGATAGCTCGTCATCTCGGCCTGGAAGGCCGGATCGGCCTTGGCTGCCGTATAGGCCTCCTCCAGGGCGAGGATGTTCGGCATCAGGGTCTCGGCCACGAAGCGGCCGCCGAAGATGCCGAAGCGGCCGCGCTCGTCGGGGCCGGTGCGGAACGAGTTCGGGGTCTGGAGAGCGGTCACGGCAGGGACTCTTCGCGTCTGGGAGATTTAGTGGATGTCGGTCTCGGCGGCGGGCCTTACGCCCTTCGCGCCGCTGGGGCAATTTGCGGTTCGGACGCAGGCCTCCCGCCGCAGGCCGCCCTCTTGGCAGCCCTCTTGGCGGCCGTCACGAAGGCGGCGATGCGGTCCGGGTCCTTGCGGCCGGGGCTCGATTCGACGCCCGACGACACGTCCACCGCCTGGGCGGCGGTCATCGCCAGGGCGTCAGTGACGGTGTCGGGCGTGAGGCCGCCGGAGAGCATGAACGGGTCGTCGCGACCCGCCCCGGCGAGCAGCGCCCAGTCGAAGGCGTGGCCGTTGCCGCCGGGCAGGACCGCGCCGGGGGCGGGCTTCGCGTCGTAGAGCAGCCGGTCGGCGATGCCCGCGTAGCGGGCAGCGCGGGCGAGATCGTCGGCGGTAGCGATGCCGAGCGCCTTCATCACCGGGCGGCCGGTGAGCGCCTTCACGGCCGCCACGCGCTCCGGGCTCTCCCGGCCGTGCAACTGCAGCCAGTCCGGATCGAGGGCCGCGACCACCGCCGCGACGAGAGCGTCGTCGGGATCGACCAGCAGGGCGACGCGCTCGGCCCGGCCCCGCGCCTGGCGCGACAGGGCGGCGCCGAGGCCGAGGTCGACGTGACGCGGGCTCTTCGGGAAATGCACGAGGCCAATCAGGTCGGCGCCGGCGGCGAGCGACGCCTCCAGGGTCTCGGGCGTGCTGAGGCCGCAGATCTTGACGAGGCAGGTCTTGCCGGGAGCGGAAGCGGGTGACATCCGCTCCCTATACGCCGATCCGTCTGCGCCCGCACGTGGAGTGTGCCTGCACGAACGAGAGGTCGGCCGGACGCACCGTCGTCACCATCGCTCCGTGTCATCCCGGGGCCGCGACAGCGGAACCCGGGATCCATAACCGCCGAGATTTCAGGATGATGCGGAACGCGATCCGCCAGTTCTCGCACCGTCGGCGGTTATGGATCCCGGGTTCTCGCCTTCGGCGAGCCCCGGGATGACATCGAGGGAGTCACGGCCGTCGACAGAATCGTGTCGCCGCTCACGCCGGCTTCGTCAGGGCTTCCCACACCGCCGCCGCGGCGGCGAGATCCTCGATCGCGGCGCCGACCGACTTGAAGACCGTGATCGCCTCGGGGGCCTGACGCCCGGGCGCCTCGCCCCGGCACAGGGCCGCGAGGTCGCCGGCGATCGCCTCGGGCGCGAGCGCGCCGGACTGAATCGCGATGGAGACGTCGCCGCCCTTCTTCAGGGCATCGGGCGTGTCGACGTAGACCGGCCCATGCAACAGGGCCTCGTCGTCGGCCTCGCGCATCGCCGGCGTGAACGCGCCGACGAGGTCGAGATGGGTGCCGGGCCGCAGCCAGGCGCCGCGCACCAGGGGCTCGGTCGAGAGGGTGGCGCAGGAGACGAGATCCGCCTCCCCCACCGCCGCCGCGAGGTCGGTGACGGGATACGCGTGGATGCCCTCGGCGGCCAGCGTCGCGGCGAGGCGCTGCGCGCCCTCGGGCCGGCGGTTCCAGACCGCGACGTCGCGGATCGGCCGCACGGCGGCGTGCGCCCGCACCAGGGCGGGGGCGAGGGCACCGGACCCCACCATCACCATGCGGGACGCGTCCGCGCGGGCGAGGTGGCGGGCGGCGAGCGCCGAGGCGGCGGCGGTGCGCCACAGGGTCAGGCGGGCGCCGTCGAGGAGCGCCAGAGGCCGGCCGTCGCGCCCGTCGCAGAGCAGGACCCCGCCCTGGATCGTGTCGAGGCCGCGGGCCGGGTTGCCCGGGAACAGGGTCAGGATCTTGACCCCGACATAATCGGCCGTCCAGGCCGGCATCAGCAGCAGCGAGGCCCCGTCCGGGGCCGTCTCGATCGGGTGGTGATGGCGCGTCGGCGCCGTCGCGCCGGCCCGGAAGGCGGCGCCGAGGGCGTCGACCATGCGGAGCGGGGTCAGCGCCGCGTCGATCTCGGCCTCGCCGATCAGCCGCATCTCAGGCGCGGCTCACCGGGGCCGGCAGGGCGGTGCGGCCGACCGTCGGGGTGTGGGCCGAGGCGGTCTGGCGCAGGCGCTCGGCTTCGTTGCGCAGGCGGGCGAGCTCGCGGCCCTTGGCGCGGCGGTCGCGGCGGGTGTCGCCCTGGCCGAGCCAGGAGCCGATGCCGCCGACCACGATGCCGACCGCGACGGCGGCGAAGATCAGCGCGTAGAGCGGCATCGGCAGGGTGAAGGCCGGCGTCCCGTTCGAGAACGGATCGAAGGACAGCATCACCGGCTGGCGGTTGGCGACCGCCAGGAGCACGACCACGATCGCGATGGGCAGCAGGATCAGGCCCTTGAGGAAGCGGATCATCGGGAAACCCGGTCTTTCGTCGGTGATGCGGAGGGGAGCGGAGCCGCCGGCCGGAGCCCCGCAGGTGCAAGTGTCGTGCGCAAGTGTAACGCGCGGGAACCCGAGCGCCAGGGTCGACCTTCGCCTCAGCTCGCGGCGGCCTCGGCCCGGCTCGGCTCGTCGGCGCCGATCCCGGCGGCGTTCAGGCGCAGGCGCATCTCCTTGCCGGTCTTGAACACCGGGATCGCCTTCTCGGCCACCGCCACGGCGGCGCCGGTGCGCGGGTTGCGGCCGCGCCGCGCCTCCCGGCGCTTGACCGAGAAGGCGCCGAAGCCGCGCAGCTCGACCCGGTCGCCCCGCGCCAGCGCATCCGCGATCGTGTCCAGGATGGCGTTGACGATGTTCTCGACGTCGCGCTGATACAGGTGCGGGTTCTGCTCGGCGATCTTGAGCACCAGCTCGGACTTGATCATGGGCGGTAGGGTCTCGACTGAGGCGGGGCCGGCCGGGGGAGGTGCGCGGGGAGGCGTCTTGTCCGTTACGGGCGCCAGACCGCGAGGAGGCCGCCCTGGGTCAGGCTCTCCGTCTCGGGGCCGGCCTGCCGCAGCCGGGCGGCGAGGTCATCGTAGCCGAGGAGCCCGGCGCCGACCGCCGCGGCCGAGAACAGGCCGAAGCGGTTGTCGGAGCGCGGCTTCCAGTCCCGCACCGGCAGGTCCTTGGCGACGCCCTTCTCGCGCTCGAGCCAGGCGATGGCCTGGCGCTCGTTGCCGGTCTCGTCGATCAGGCCGAGCGGCACGCTCTGGCGGCCGCTGAACACCCGTCCGTCGGCCACCGCCTTGATCTGGTCGGGGTTCATCCTCCGGCGGTCGGCCACGAGATCCCGGAACCAGCCGTAGGTGTCGCCGACGATCGCCTGCAGGGCGGCGCGGGCCTCCGGCGGGGTCGGGTGGAAGCCGCTCGGCTCGGCCTTGAGCGGCGAGGACTTCACCTCCTCCACCTTCACCCCGACCTTGTCGAGGAGGCCGGACAGCTCGGGATACTGGAACAGCACGCCGATCGAGCCGACGAGGCTGGTCTCGCGGGCGACGATGTGGTCGGCGGCGATCGCCGTGATGTAGGCGCCCGAGGCCGCCGTCCCGTCGACGAAGGCGACGATCGGCTTCTTCTCGGCGAGCGCGCGCAGGTTGCGGAAGAGCTCCTCGGACCCGGTGGTGGTGCCGCCGGGCGAGTTGATCGACACGACGACGCCCGAGACGGCGCTCGACTCGCCGACGCGCTTCATCAGCTCGCGGGTCTTCTCGCTGCCGGCGATGAAGCCGTCGATGCTGATGCGGGCGATCTGCGGCGTGACGGCGGAGAGGCCCCTGCCCCCGGCCGCCCGCCAGCCGACGGCGCCGGCGGCGACGATCAGCGCCCCGATCCCGATCGCGCGCCAGACGGACAGCTTCCGGCGCAAGGACCGCCGGTCGAGGAGAAGTTCGGCATCGATGGCCATGCGGCGCCCGTATCCTGATCAGACTCCGGAAGGCGCCGTCCTGCCGGGTGGTTCCCTGCAAGTCATTGGCGCACCTCGCTCCCGGGCTGTTCTACCCCCGGCCGTCGCGCAGCGGCAAGACCGGTTTTGCGCCCATTCCCCTCCCCGATCGCGGTAATTCGGACGCGAGAACGCCCGCGCGGGGGGTCCCGCGCGGGCGTTCGGGTTTCATCGGGGCGTCCGGGCCGGCTGGCCCGGACGGGTCCCTGCTTCTCGTCGCCTTACTTCTTGTCGCCCTGGCGGGCCTTGAGGGCCGCGCCGAGGATGTCGCCGAGCGAGGCGCCCGAATCGGCGGAGCCGTATTGGGCGATCGCCTCCTTCTCCTCGGCCATCTCGAGGGCCTTGATGGAGAGCTGGACGCGGCGGGCCTTGCGGTCGAACTGCGTCACGCGCGCATCGAGCTTCTCGCCGGCGGCGAAGCGCTCGGGGCGCTGGTCGTTGCGCTCGCGGGCGAGATCGGCCCGGCGGATGAAGGCCTGGAGGTCGGAATCGACGATCTTGACCTCGATGCCCGAATCCTTGACCTCGAGCACCTCGCAGGTGACCACCTGGCCCTTGCGGATGCCCTCACCCGCATCGGCGAAGGGATCGCCGGCGAGCTGCTTGATGCCGAGCGAGATGCGCTCCTTCTCGACGTCGACGTCGAGAACCTGGGCACGCACCACGTCGCCCTTCTTGAACTCGTCGATGACCTGCTCGCCCGGACGGTTCCAGTCGAGGTCCGAGAGGTGGACCATGCCGTCGACGTCGCCCTCGAGGCCGATGAACAGACCGAACTCGGTCTTGTTCTTGACCTCGCCCTCGACCTCGGTCCCGGCCGGGTGCTTCTCGGAGAAGGCCTCCCACGGGTTCTGCAGGGTCTGCTTCAGGCCGAGTGAGATGCGGCGCTTGACCGGATCGACCTCCAGGATCTGAACCTCGACCTCCTGGGAGGTGGAGACGATCTTGCCCGGATGGACGTTCTTCTTGGTCCAGCTCATCTCCGAGACGTGGATCAGGCCCTCGATCCCCGGCTCCAGCTCCACGAAGGCGCCGTAATCGGTGATGTTGGTCACGCGGCCCTTGAGCTTGGCGTTGACCGGGTAGCGGGCGGCGATGCCCTCCCACGGATCGGCCAGGAGCTGCTTGATGCCGAGCGAGATGCGATGCGTCTCGTGGTTGATCTTGATGATCTTGACCTTGACGGTCTGGCCGATGTTGACCACCTCGGACGGGTGGTTGACGCGGCGCCACGCCATGTCGGTGACGTGCAGCAGGCCGTCGATGCCGCCGAGGTCGACGAACGCACCGTACTCGGTGATGTTCTTGACCACGCCGTCGATGACCTGACCCTCTTCGAGGTTGGCCACCAGCTCGGAGCGCTGCTCGGCCCGGCTCTCCTCGAGCACGGTGCGGCGCGACACCACGATGTTGCCGCGGCGGCGGTCCATCTTGAGGATCTGGAACGGCTGCGGCGTGCCCATCAGCGGGGTGACGTCGCGGACCGGACGGATGTCGACCTGCGAGCGCGGCAGGAACGCCACGGCGCCGTCGAGGTCGACGGTGTAGCCGCCCTTGACCTGGTTGAAGATCGTGCCGGTGACGCGCTCGTTGTTCTCGAACGCCTTCTCGAGCTTGACCCAGCTCTCCTCGCGGCGCGCCTTGTCGCGCGAGATGACGGCTTCGCCGAGGGCGTTCTCGATGCGGTCGACGTAGACCTCGACCTCGTCGCCGACGCCGATCGGCTGGTCACGGCCGGGGCCCGTGAACTCCTTGAGGGCGACGCGGCCCTCGGTCTTGGCCCCGATGTCGATGACGGCGACGTCCTTCTCGATCGCCACCACACGGCCCTTGACCACGGACCCTTCCGTGATCTCGTGCTCCCGGAACGACTCTTCCAGGAGGGCGGCGAAATCCTCGCGGCTCGACGCGGCGCCTTGCAAACCTGCGGACATTGATGCTCCTTATCGCCCCTCCCTATCCGGGGGGACGGCGCCGGCGGCTCGTATGAACGGGCCGCTTCCGCCCGCCGGAGTCCCGAGAGCTCTCTCGGAACCGCCGCTCCCCGAAATGTGAAGGGGCGCGGGCCGGCGCGTGATCGACGGGCGAAAACGTGTGTTTCCAGGGGGCCCCAGCCGGTGCGCCGCTCGGAGTTCGTCACTCCACGCAGGCAGCATCCCGGCATCGGACCACCGGAGGTTGGGCCGATACACGAAAAGCAAACCTCCGGCAAGGCGTTGCCACCGGCCCGACGCGGCATTTCGGCGGAGCGCGACCGTCTTGCCGACACGCGCGACTCCGGGTTACCCATCCCTAACCTGAAACTATTCTGATGTTCCGGGTGACAGGCGGATCGGTCCACGGGCCGGGCCCGCCCAAGCAAGCAAGAGCACGCCGGTCCAGGCGTGATCCGGGAGGAGACGGGGCGCGGGCCTGCGACGGCCGCCGCGCCGCGAGACGGAACGTAGAATCGACAGGGAGGCTGGGCGCCGCGACCGGAGCCATGTCCGCGGGGCGTTCCCGACAAGCCTCCCGAAGCCGGAGGGCGACGATGATCAAGCTCAACGTGAACGGTGAGGAGCGCCGCTTCGACGGCGACCCCGAGATGCCGCTCTTGTGGTACCTGCGGGACGAGCTCGGCCTGACGGGCACCAAGTTCGGCTGCGGCGTCGCGGCCTGCGGCGCCTGCACCATCCATGTCGGCGGCGCCGCGGTGCGGGCCTGCCAGACCGCGGTCTCGGCCGCCGACGGCCAGCCGGTGGTGACGATCGAGGGCCTGTCCCCGGACGGCAACCACCCGGTCCAGGCCGCCTGGCGCGACCTCAACGTGGCGCAGTGCGGCTACTGCCAGACCGGGCAGATCATGCAGGCGGCGGCCCTCCTCAAGGACACCCCGAAGCCGACCGACGCCGACATCGATTCGACGATGAGCGGCAACCTGTGCCGCTGCGGCACCTATCCGCGCATCCGCGCCGCCATCAAGCAGGCGGCGGGGCTGACCCCGAAGGCCGGCCAGGGAGATCGCCTGTGATTCACGACCTGTCCTCCTTCCTCAAATCCGCCCCGGCCGAGGAGCCGGAATCCGCGATCCTGAAGGCCTCTTCCGGCCAGCTCAGCCGCCGTGGCCTGCTCGCGGGCGCCGGCGCCCTGGTGCTCGCCCTGTCGTTGAAGCCGAAGGACGGGCTCGCCGCCGAGCCGGCGAAGTTCGGCGCCGACGGCATGCCGCATGGCTGGCGCGACGACCCGACCCTGTTCGTGGCGATCGCCCCGGACGGCACCGTGACGGTGACCTGCACCCGCTCGGAGATGGGTCAGGGCGTGCGCACCTCGGTGGCCTTCGTCGTCGCCGATGAGCTCGAGGCCGACTGGGCCAAGGTCAAGGTCGCCCAGGCGCACGGCGACGAGGAGCGCTTCGGCAACCAGGACACCGACGGCTCGCGCAGCTTGCGGCACTTCTTCATGCCGCTGCGCCGCGCCGGTGCCGCCGCCCGCACCATGCTGGTCGAGGCCGCCGCCAAGCAATGGGGCGTGCCGGCCGGCGAGGTGACGGCCGAGAACCACACCCTCGTCCACGCCAAGTCCGGGCGCCGCATCGGCTTCGGCGACGTGGCGCAGGCGGCGGCCAGCGTGCCGGTGCCGGACCGCGCATCGGTCAAGCTCAAGGACCCGTCGGCCTTCCGCTACATCGGCAAGGGCCGGGTCGGCCTCATCGACAATGTCGGCATCACAACCGGCAAGGCGCAGTACGGCCTCGATACCCGCGTCGAGGGCATGCTCTACGCCGTGGTCGCCCGGCCTCCGGTCTTCGGCGGCAAGGTCAAGACCTTCGACGAAGCCGCCGCCATGAAGGTGCCGGGCGTCGTCAAGGTCGTGACCATCGATCCGCCGGCCCCGCCCTACGAGTTCATGCCGACCGGCGGCGTGGCGGTCATCGCCCGCAACACCTGGGCGGCGATCAAGGGGCGCGAGGCCTTGAACGCCACCTTCGACGACGGGCCGAACGCGTCCTACGATTCGGACGCCTACCGGGCCACCCTGGAACAGGCCGTGCGCAAGCCCGGCAAGGTGGTGCGGCAGGAGGGCGACGTCGACGCGGCGATGAAGAAGGCGGTGAAACGCTTTGACGCCGAGTATTACATCCCCCACCTCGCCCAGGCCCCGATGGAGCCGCCGGCCGCGACCGTTCGGATCGCCAAGGACGGCACGATCGAGGCCTGGGGCTGCGTGCAGTCGCCCCAGGCCGCCCGCGACCGCATCGCCAAGCGCCTCGGGATCGATCCCAAGACCGTCACGGTCAACGTCACGCTGCTCGGCGGCGGCTTCGGCCGCAAGTCGAAGCCCGACTACTTCGTCGAGGCGGCGCTCTGCTCCAAGGCGGTCGACGGCGCCCCGGTCAAGATGACCTGGACCCGCGAGGACGACCTCCACAACGGCTACTACCACACCGTCTCGATGGAGCGGCTGGAGGCCGGGCTCGACGACAAGGGCATGCCGATCGCCTGGCTGCACCGCAGCGCCGCCCCGACCATCGGCTCGACCTTCGTCGCCGGCGCCAACGAGCAGATCCCGATCGAGCTCGGGATGGGCCTCGTCAACGTGCCGTTCGCCATCCCCAACATGCGGATGGAGAACCCGCCCGCCGACGCCCATGTCCGCATCGGCTGGTTCCGCTCGGTCTCGAACATCCCGCGGGCCTTCGCGGTGCAGTCGTTCCTGGACGAGCTCGCCCACATGGCCGGCCGCGACCCGAAGGACTACCTCCTCGACGTGATCGGCCCGGCCCGGATCATCGACCCGGTCAAGATGGGCGACGCCTGGAACTACGGCGAGGATCCCGCGCGCTATCCCTACGACACGGGCCGCCTGCGCAACGTGATCGAGGCGGTGGCCAAGGGCGCCGGCTGGGGCCGCAAGGTGGACAAGGGCCGCGGCCTCGGCATCGCGGCGCATTACAGCTTCGTGACCTACACGGCGGCCGTCGCCGAGGTCGAGGTGTCGCCGAAGGGCGAGGTCAGCGTCCAGCGCGTCGACATCGCCATCGACAGCGGCCAGCAGGTCAACCCGGAGCGGGTGCGCTCGCAGCTCGAAGGCGCGGTGGTGATGGGCATGGGCCTGGCGCTCACCGCCCAGATCAGCTTCAAGAACGGCCGCGCCGTCCAGGACAACTACGACACCTACGAGCTCACCCGCATCGACGCGGCGCCCAAGATCATCAATGTGCACCTCGTGCAGGGCGGATCCTGGGACAAGCCGCTCGGCGGCGTCGGCGAGCCCGGCGTGCCGCCGGTGGCGCCGGCCATCGCCAACGCGATCTTCGCGGCGACCGGCCGGCGCATCCGCCAGCTGCCGATGCGCGACAAGCTGAGCGCGTGAGCCCGATCCCGCGGGGCCTCGTGCCCCCGCGGGAGACGGCGGAGACGACGAGGGGCCGCTTCCCGCACGGGGGGCGGCCCCTTTTTTCTGCAATGATTCCCGCGAGGCGGAACCCCCGCCCCCGGGCGGGTGTTCGCGACCAGGGTTCATCGGGCCAAGGTTCGCCGGTCAGTGCGCGCCGCATGCCCGGAACGGGAGAGACACGCCATGAAGCTCATCCTCGCCGCCGGCCTCCTCGCCGGCCTCGCCGGTCCGGCGCTTGCCGGCGCCTGCGGCACCGAGATCTCGTCGCTGGAACCGCGCCTCGACGCGAAGGGCCGCGAGACCATCGCCGCGTCCAGCGGCGGCAAGGAGGTGGCGTCCCGCCGGGAAGCTCAGGCCGAGGCGGCGACCGAGAAGGGGACGAGCCCGTCCTCGCTCCCCAAGGGCCCCGCCCCCGGCTCCACCGAGACGCAGGCCACCGCCGACGTCGCCAAGGCGAGCGGCGGCGGCACCGGCGTGATGGAGGCGCGCGCCAGCCTCAACCGCGCCCGCGAGCTCGACAAGAAGGGCGACGAGACCGGCTGCATGAAGGCGGTGTCGGATGCCAAGGAGCAGATGGACAAGTCGTGACGTCCGGGAGGGTTTAATCCCTGTCGTGACGTGAGGCAGCGCACATCCCGGTCCGGGCCGTCGGGCCCGGGTCTGGTCCGCTGCGCTGCAGCGCCCACATCTCCCGGGCATCGCCCGGCCCTTGAAGCCGGGCTCGATCCGGAGACGACGTAAGTGCCTTCCCTGTTCGACCCGATCCAGCTCGGCGCCATCGCGGCGCCGAACCGCATCCTGATGGCGCCGCTCACCCGCGGCCGCGCCTCGCGCGCCCACGTGCCGACGCCGATCATGGCCGAGTATTACCGCCAGCGCGCCGGCGCCGGCCTGATCATCAGCGAGGCCACCGGCATCTCGCAGGAGGGGACCGGCTGGCCGTTCGCCCCGGGCCTGTGGGCGCCTGAGCAGGTCGAGGCCTGGAAGCCGGTGGTCGCGGCGGTGCACGAGGCCGGCGGCCGCATCGTCGCGCAGCTCTGGCACATGGGCCGGTTGGTCCACCCCGACTTCCTCGGCGGCGCTCAGCCGGTCTCGGCCTCGGCCACCACGGGGCCGGACCACGCCCATACCTACGAGGGCAAGAAGCCCTATGCCGAGGCGCGGGCCCTGCGCGAGGACGAGATCCCGCGGATCCTCGAGGATTACGCCAAGGCCGCCCGCAACGCGATCGAGGCCGGGTTCGACGGGGTGCAGATCCACGCCGCGAACGGCTACCTCATCGACCAGTTCCTGCGCTCCAATTCGAACCTGCGCGAGGACCGCTACGGCGGCTCGGTGGAGAACCGCATCCGCCTGCTCGCCGAGGTCGCCCGCACCGTCGCCGACACCGTGGGGGCCGACCGCACCGGCGTGCGCCTGTCGCCGAACGAGCCGATCCAGGGCGTCGACGATGCCGATCCCGCGACCCTGTTCCCGGCCGCCGCCGCCTCCCTGTCGGAGATCGGCGTCGCCTTCCTCGAACTGCGCGAGCCCGCCCCCGACGGCACCTTCGGCAAGCCCGCCCACCCGCCGGTGGCGCCGGCGATCAAGGCCGCCTTCCGCGGGCCCCTGGTGCTGAACTCCGACTACGACGGGCCGCGGGCGCAGGCTGCCCTCGACGAGGGCCGCGCCGACGCGATCGCGTTCGGCCGCCCCTACCTCGCCAATCCCGACCTGCCGGAGCGGATCGCCAAGGGCGCGCCCCTCAACAAGGACAATTACAAGACCTGGTACAGCCAGGGGCCGGAGGGATATACCGATTATCCGACTCTATCCCAAGGCGATCGATAGGCGAAATATTTAGATATTCTTGGTGATCGGGCGCCCTGGATGAGAATCCGGGGCGCCTGATCCGGCCATGGAACGGATCGACCGACTCGGGATCAGGGGATTTTGCCAGTTTTACACCCCGATGCACGTTATTGCGCGGTTTGTTAGAACAAAAAGGCTTGCGTCACCCTCAGAAACAAAAGTTTACAGAGGGTAAACTCCGTGTTTAGATTCGTCGCCTGCCCCTTCGGGGTATCGACGATTGGAGCACGACATGAGGATGCTGTCTTGCGGATGCGGGTCCCTTGCGGCAGGATCCTGCTACGAGGCCGGTCCGACGTCGTGCAGCGCGCGGCCGGACGTTCTCGCCAACATCAAGGCGCAGGTCGCGGCCGGCCGGGTTCTCTCGACGGCCGATGCCCGGCTGGCGAACCGGGCCGGCATGCTGGGCATCCCGCCGCTTCTCCGGAGTGGCTTCAACGACGGCGTCGTCTACCCGCCATCGGACGTGCAAGGGCCCTCGCTCTCGCCCTCGGTCGGCAGCCCGCCGACGAAGCAGCTCTCGTTGCGGATGCCGGGCGGGCCGACTACCCTCAACTGCCTGGTCCTGCTGGTCGACTTCCCCGACATGCCTGGCCAGCAGACGAAGAAGCACTACGAGTCGCTGCTGTTCGACCCGATCGACAAGGGATCGATGCATCGCTTCTACAAGGAGATGTCCCACGGCCAGCTGACCGTGAAAGGACACGTGACCGACTGGCTGCGCGCCGATCACCCGTATTCCTACTACGCCAACAACATGAGCGGCACCGGCGACACCTTTCCGCGCAACGTCCCGGGGCTGCTGCAGGAAATTCTGGGGCGCTACTGCGCGACGAACAGCCTGAAGCCGTTCGACCTCAACGGCGACGATTACCTCGACGGGCTGTTCCTGATCCATGCCGGCAGCGGGGCGGAGGCAGCCACGGATGCCGCGCAGCGCAAGGCACTGATCTGGTCGCACAAGTGGACGCTGCCGCAACCCTTCGTCAATGACGGTGTGAACGCCTACGCTTATTTCACCGCCCCGGAGGACGGCCGCCTCGGCGTGTTCGCGCACGAATTCGGGCACTTCCTCGGATTGCCGGACCTCTACGACACCAGCTACCGCAGCCTCGGCGTCGGACCCTGGTGCTTGATGGGCGGCGGCTCGTGGAACGGCGGCGGCGACCACCCGTCCCGCTTGTCGGCCTGGTGCCTGGCGGAGCTCGGCTGGGTCAGTCCCCAGACCGTCGCCGCGTCGGGCCGGGTCACGCTCGACACGCTCGAGCGCGAGGCGACCGCCTGCCACCGCATCGACGGCCCTCCCGGCTCGCGGGAGTACTTCCTGCTCGAGAATCGCCAGCGCACCGGCCGCGATTCGCACCTGCCCGGTTCGGGCCTCGCGCTCTGGCACATCGATGAGGCGCAGGAAAGCAATGCCAACCCGCCGATCTACAGGGTCGCGCTCATCCAGGCCGACGGTCGCCGCGACCTTCAGAAAGGGGTGAACCCGGACGACCCGGAAGACTTGTTCCCCGGCCCGCGCGGGGTCCGTTCGGTCGACGACCGAGGCGACCGGCATCCGCACACCCGCTGGAACGACGGGACCGCCAGCGGCATCGCCCTCACCGACATCTCTGAAGAGGACGACGGCACCATCGCGCTCGACATCTCGATCGACCCGGTCGCCGTCGCCTGAGATCCCGGAACGTCAGCGGCGTTTCGCCTGTGCGTCCTGGATGACGACGCGCTCGCCGCGTGGTCCGCCGAGGACGGAGGCGGTGACGGTGTAGGAGCGGCCCGGCTGCACCGCCTCGGGCTCCGCCGTGAACATCTTCACGGTGGAGCCGGGTGCCGCCCCGAGGAAATCGGTGAAGCCGTCGGCGGGCCTGCTCCGCTCGACGGCGAACTCGACATTGGCACCCCATCCGTCGGGTGCGGGATCGACGCTCGTCGCCTGTCCCTCGATCACGGTCTTGTTCGGCCTCAACTGCATGGCCAACCTCCAGTATCCCGCCCGAGGCGGGAGCTCACCATAGACCACAATATCTTGTGTGTCGCTGCGTCCGGACCACACCCGAATTCGGGAGAAAAGCGTACGTGCCGCGAGGGTCCGCGCGTGCAGTGCAGCACGATCCGGCTTGACGCGCGTGCCGGCGTTTGCGACGCCCCCGGGCGCCTGCCTTTGACGGGCAGGCGCCGTCCCGCCGGACGGCATCGTCGCGGCACGCGGAGACGACGCGCATGAGCAACCCGGGTGACACCACGCCGGCCACCTCCCAGGAACCCAAAGTTTCTCAGGAGCCCAAGCAGCTTCTCCACCTGGTGTTCGGGGGCGAGCTGACGGACCTCGACAGCGTGACCTTCCGCGACCTCTCGAAGCTCGACGTGGTCGGCATCTTCCCCGACTATGCCAGCGCCGCGATGGCCTGGAAGGCGAAGGCGCAGCAGACCGTCGACAGCGCCCAGACCCGCTACTTCATCGTGCATCTCCACCGGCTGCTGCAGCCCTGAGGCGACGGGGACGCACCGGCGCAGCACCCCTGCACAGGAATGCAGGGGTGCTGCGCAGTCGCGCGCGCATGAAAGCCGGCCGCGCGCGCATGAAAGCATTGTGACGGTATCCCGGCACTGGTAAGAGCCTCGCCCGTCACATGAGAGCATCGTCGCGCGAGGGGCCCGTGTTCGCGCGTAGCTCGATGCGATCCTCCCTCACCCCGGCGCGCGCGGGCCTGACTCAAGGGCACCGCGCGGCAGCGCCGGGGGTCTTGGCGCGGGCCACGATGGAAGCACGATGAAATCCTCGATCAAGATCGTCGCCGGCAATGCGAGCCGCCCGCTGGCCGAGGCGATCGCGGCCTATCTCGAGAAGCCGCTGGCGGTCTGCTCGGTCCGCCGCTTCGCCGACATGGAGATCTTCGTCGAGCTCCAGGAGAACGTGCGCGGCGAGGACGTGTACATCGTCCAGTCGACCTCGTTCCCGGCCAACGATCACCTGATGGAACTGCTCATCATGATCGACGCGGCGCGGCGCTCCTCGGCGCGGCGGATCACCGCCGTGCTGCCCTATTTCGGCTACGCCCGCCAGGACCGGCGCACCTCCGGCCGCACCCCGATCTCGGCCAAGCTCGTGGCGAACCTCATCACCGAGGCCGGCGCCGACCGGGTGATGACCCTCGACCTGCATGCCGGCCAGATCCAGGGCTTCTTCGACATCCCGACCGACAACCTGTTCGCCGCACCCGTCATGGTGCGCGACATCAAGGAGCGGATGGACCCCGCCGACATGATGGTGGTGTCGCCGGACGTCGGCGGCGTGGTGCGCGCCCGCGCGCTCGCCAAGCGCATCGACGCGCCGCTGGCCATCGTCGACAAGCGCCGCGACCGGCCCGGCGAGTCCGAGGTGATGAACATCATCGGCGAGGTCGAGGGCCGCTCCTGCATCCTCGTCGACGACATCGTCGATTCCGGCGGCACCCTCGTCAACGCGGCCGAGGCCCTGCTCGCGAAGGGGGCCAAGGACGTTTCGGCCTACATCACCCACGGCGTGCTCTCGGGGGGCGCGGTGTCGCGCATCGCCTCCTCGAAGCTGAAGGAACTGGTGATCACCGACTCGATCCAGCCGACCGCTGCGGTCAAGCTCGCCCGCAACATCCGCGTCGTCACCATCGCGCCGCTGCTCGGCGAGGCGATCGGGCGCACCGCCGAAGAATCGAGCGTGTCGAGCCTGTTCGTCTGACGATCCGTCGCCCGCTGCCCGCCCGACAGCGGACCTTCGCTTCGCGCGAAGAGACGACATGGCCCCTGCGAAAGCTTTTCGCCCGCGAAAGCGGTTTGCGCCGGGCCTGAGACGCGCCTATATATCGGGCGATTCCCTCACAGCGTGAGACAGGCCGTCCTGGTCATCCCGGGACGCCGGTGGGGCCTCCCGGCCCCGCCCCGGGCGCCCTGTCGCCGTCGAGGGGCCCGTGTTTGGATTGGGCCGCTTCCCGGGCGGCCGTCGCGCTCCCGCGTCGGAGCGCCCCGAGGAGGTGTGGTATGTCCCAGGGACCGTTGATGCCGAAGGCGACGGCCGTCTGGCTCGTCGAGAACACGTCGTTGTCCTTCGATCAGATCGCCGATTTCTGCAAGCTCCACCCCCTCGAGGTGAAGGGCATCGCCGACGGCGAGGTGGCGGCCGGCATCAAGGGCCTCGACCCGGTCTCGACCGGCCAGCTGACCCGCGAGGAGATCGAGCGGGCGCAGAAGAACCCGAACCACCGCATGAAGGTGGCGGTCTCGAAGGTGAAGCTGCCCGAGGTGAAGCGCACCAAGGGCCCGCGCTACACCCCGCTGTCGCGCCGCCAGGACCGGCCGAACGCCATCCTGTGGCTGCTGCGCAACCACCCGGAGCTGAAGGACGCGCAGGTGATGCGCCTCGTCGGTACCACCAAGTCGACGATCCAGCAGATCCGCGAGCGCACCCACTGGAATTCCGGCTCGCTGCAGCCGATGGATCCGGTGACCCTCGGCCTGTGCTCGCAGATCGACCTCGACTTCGAGGTCCAGCGCGCCGCCAAGGACCGTCCGCTGGTGGAATCCGCCGAGGGCGGCGCCACCCTGATGCCGCCCGAGCTCTCGGTCCTGCCCGAGCCGGAGGACCGCGACGAGGATCGCCGCCCCGGCCGTGGCGACGAGCGCATCGACGCCGATTCGGTCTTCGCCCGCCTCAAGCCGATGCGGAAGGGCGAGCAGGACGACGACGACGAGTATTGAGTTCCCCTGAACTCCGTCTCGTCAACAAGACGGCTCGATGGCGGACGCATAACCCTCCCCCCCCCTCTGCGCAGGGCTGTCCGGGGAAAAGAATGGCGCGGGAATCCTCCTCTCCCCGCGGGCGGGGAGAGGGCTGTGTCCCCGTTCAGGGGACGCAGCGAGGCGCAGCCGAGGGTGAGGGGGTGGTGCCGGAGGAGCCTCATCCGGGAATACCCCCTCACCCTCGCTCCGGCTGCGCCTCCGCTTCTTTCGTCCCCGGCAAGGGGGACGAAAGCCTCTCCCCGCCCGCGGGGAGAGGGGAAACCCGCGCCACTCCTTTTCCCGGGACGGCCCTGCGCAGAGGGGGGAGGGTACAGGCGGCGAGCTTCACGTCTCGAACAGCGACCCCTGCAAGGCGCCCTCTACGGGCGCCTTCTTCGTGTCCGCCCCGGTCTCCCGGCGCTTCGCCGCCCGGCGCGGCGCCGGCTTCGGCGGGGACTTCTGCGGACTCTCGGGCGGGCTCGCGCCCTCCACCGTCGCCGCCACCCGCCCGTCGGCGAACTCGACCGTCACGCGCCCGGCCGCCCGGGCGGCCTCCGCCGACCCGACCGGCGTGCCGGCCTCGTCGAGCACCAGCGCGTAGCCCCGCGCCAGCACCGACCGGTAGTTGAGGCTCGAGAACAGGGCGGTCGCCCGCGACAGGCGCCCGGCAAGGCGCTCCAGCCCGTGGCCCGGCGCCTGCTCCAGCCGGCGCGACAGTCCGTTCAGCCGCTCGCCCTGCACCGCCAGCACTCGCTCCAGCGCGTGGCGCGGGCGGTGGTCGATCGCCGCCAGGCGCTCGCGGGCCCGAGCGAGGCGCAAGGACGGCGGGTTGCGGGCGAGCCCCTGGAGCGCCCGGTTGAGGCGCCCTTGCGCGTCCCGGGCATTGGCGGCGAGCGCAGGCGCAAGCCGGGCTTCCGCCAGATCCAGGCGCTGGCGCTTCTGGGCCAGCAGCGCCTCCGGGCCCGGCAGCGCCCGGGTCAGGCCGCGCAATTCGCCCCGGCGCTGGTCGACGAGGCGCAGGAGCGCGCCGGCATGGCGCCGGCTCAAGGAGTCGAGATCGATCAGCAGCTCGTGCAGCACCGGCACCGCCATCTCGGCGGCGCCGGTCGGGGTCGGCGCGCGGCGGTCGGAGGCGTGATCGATCAGCGTGACGTCGGTCTCGTGGCCGACGGCGGAGATCAGCGGGATCGTGCTGGCGGCGGCCGCCCGCACCACGATCTCCTCGTTGAAGCACCACAGGTCCTCGATCGAACCGCCGCCGCGGGCGACGATCAGCACGTCGGGCCGCGGGATCGCGCCGCCGGGCTCGAGCGCGTTGAAGCCGTGGATCGCCGCCGCGATCTCCTCGGCCGCCCCCTCCCCCTGCACCCGCACCGGCCAGACCAGGACGGGCCGCGGGAAGCGGTCGGCCAGCCGATGCAGGATGTCGCGGATCACCGCGCCGGTGGGCGAGGTGACGACGCCGATCACCGTCGGCAGGTAGGGCACCGGCCGCTTGCGGGCGGCGTCGAACAGCCCTTCCGCCGCGAGCAGGCGGCGGCGCTCCTCCAGGAGCGCCATCCAGGCGCCGGCCCCGGCGGGCTCCAGCGAATCGACGACGATCTGGTAGGCGGACTTGCCCGGATAGGTCGTGATCCGCCCGGTGACCACGACCTCCAGCCCCTCCTTGGGCTTGTGGCGCAGCCGCAGCATCGTGCCCTTCCAGATCACGGCGTCGATCTTGGCGCCGCCGTCCTTGAGGCTGAAATAGGCGTGGCCGGAGCCGTGCGGGCCGCGATAGCCCGAGATCTCGCCCTTCAGGCGCACGTGGCCGAACGCATCCTCCAGGGTGCGCTTGAGGGCGGTCGCCAGTTCGGTGACCGACCATTCGGGCACGTTGGCGATCGGGCCGGGAAGGGAAGCGGAGTGAGCGGAAGCCGACATCGGGCGTGAGGCTACCGGGTCGGGCCGGGCCGCGGAAGGCCGTCCCGCCGCATGATCCGGCGACTCGAGCGGGTGAGTGGCCCCCGCGCATCACTCCGGTTGCCGCCAGGTTCCGCCTTCCCTACACCGTCGCGCGAGACCTTCGAGATCGTTTTTGGAACCGGCGATGCGCGACCAGCACCCCCTCACCCTCCTGCTGATCGGCTCCGGCGGGCGCGAGCACGCCCTCGCCTGGAAGCTGGCGCAGAGCCCGCTCTGCCGGCGCCTGCTGATCGCCCCCGGCAATCCCGGCACGGCCGCCCACGGCACCAACCTGTCCCTCGACGTCACCGACCACGCGGCGGTGATCGCCGCTTGCGGGCGGGAGGGCGTGGACTTCGTGGTGGTCGGCCCCGAGGCGCCGCTGGTGGCGGGGCTGGTCGATGCGCTGGCCGAGGCCGGCATCCGCGCCTTCGGGCCGAGCGCCGCGGCGGCCCAGCTCGAAGGCTCGAAGGCCTTCACCAAGGAACTGTGCCGGGATTTCGCGATCCCGACCGCCGCCTTCGCGCGCTTCCGCGAGGTGGAGCCGGCGCTGGCGCATCTGCGCGCCGGCCGCATCCCGGTCGTCGTCAAGGCCGACGGGCTCGCCGCCGGCAAGGGCGTGGTGGTAGCCGAGACCTTGCTCCAAGCCGAAGCCGCGGTGGAGAGCATGCTCGGCGGCGGGCTCGGCGCCGCCGGGGCCGAGGTGGTGATCGAGGAATGCATGGTCGGCGAGGAGGCGAGCCTGTTCGCGCTCTGCGACGGCACCCGCGCCGTGCTCCTCGGCACCGCCCAGGACCACAAGCGCGTCCATGACGGCGACAAGGGGCCGAATACCGGCGGCATGGGCGCCTATTCCCCCGCCCCGGTGCTCACGCCCGAGTTGGAAGCCGAGGTGATGGAGCGGATCATCCGCCCGACCCTCGACGGGATGCGCGCCCGCGGCACCCCCTTCTCCGGCATCCTCTATGCCGGGCTGATGCTGACGGCCGACGGGCCGATGCTGATCGAGTACAATACCCGCTTCGGCGATCCAGAATGCGAGGTGCTGATGCCGCGCCTCGCCTCGGACCTGGTGCCGCTGCTGCTCGCAGCCAGCGAGGGCGATCTCTCGGGCGTCGCGCCGGAATGGCGCGACGAGGTGGCGCTCACCGTCATCATGGCCGCCCCCGGCTATCCCGGCACCGTCGCCAAGGGCTCGGAGATCCGCGGCCTGTCGGACGCGGAAGGAACCGGCGCCCTGGTGTTCCAGGCCGGCACGAAGCGCGACGGCGAGCGGCTGGTGGCCGATGGCGGCCGGGTCCTCGCCGTGACGGCGCTGGGCCGCGACGTGCGCGAGGCGCAAGCCAAGGCTTACGCCGCCCTCGACCGGATCGACTGGCCGGAGGGCTTCTGCCGCCGCGATATCGGCTGGCGTGCGGTGGCCCGCGAGACCTGAGGCGGGTTCTCGCGTTAACCCAGGTTAGCTCGCGCCCCGGCGCGGGCCAAAAACCTTGGGAGCGCAGATGCCCGCCGACCTGTTTCCCGGCTTCACCTCGCACTGGATCGACCTGCCCGACGGGCGCTTCTTCGCCCGGGCCGGCGGGCGGGAGGACGCGCCGCCGCTGGTGCTGCTGCACGGCTTTCCCCAGACCCATGCCTGCTGGCACAGGATCGCGCCGGCGCTCGCCCGCACCCACCGGGTGGTCTGCCTCGACCTCAAGGGCTACGGCTGGTCGGCGGCGCCGAAGGGCGACCCCGCGCACGAGGCGTATTCCAAGCGCCGGATGGGCCGGGAGGTCGTCGCCGTGATGGAGCGGATGGGCCATGTCCGCTTCGGCCTGATCGGCCACGACCGCGGCGCCCGGGTCGGCTACCGCCTCGCCCTCGACGAGCCGGGCCGGATCGACCGTCTCGCCCTCCTCGACATCCTGCCCACGGTCTCGCAGTGGCAGAAGATGGACCGGGAGCCGGACGCCTACCCGCATTGGCGCTTCCTGGCGCAACCGGCGCCGACGCCCGAGCAGGAGATCGGCCGGGCCCCGATCCCGTACTACGAGGACCTGCTGCGGCTCTGGACCGGCGACGGCACCCTCGACGCCTTCTCCCCCGGCGCCCTCGACCTCTACCGCCAGAGCTGGAACGTGCCCGAGCGCATCCACGCCAGTTGCGAGGATTACCGCGCCGGGGCCGGGCCCGACCGGGCCGCCGACGAGGCCGACATCGCTCAAGCGCGCCGCCTCGCCGGCCCGGTCCTGGTCCTGGTCGCCGACCGCTTCGTCGGCCGCAACGGGCTCGATCCGGTGCGGCAGGCCTGGACCGGCACCTTCGCGCCGGAGGACACCACCTTCGAGATCGTCCCCTCGGGCCATTTCCTGGCCGAGGAGAATCCGGGAGCGACGCTGCCGATCCTCGAGCGCTTCCTCGCCGCCTGAACCAACGGCACACCCTCTGGCAGACCCGCGTGGAGCGGGGGACCGCTCCCCGCCCCGGACCGTAGCCGGGGCGGGCCACCTGCGGCACAAGCCCTCGCGGGCGCGGCAGACGCCCGGGGGAAACATCCGTGGGTCTGATCTACGCGCTCGGCGCCTTCCTGAGCTGGGGCCTCGTCGTCCCGGTTCATTTCCGCCTGCTCGACGGGGTGCCGGCCTGGGGCATCCTCGCCCACCGCATCGTCTGGTCGAGCCTGTTCATCACGCTGCTGCTGGTTGGTCTGCGTCTAATGCGCCGGGGCCCCGGCTTCACGCTCCAGCGCCGCCACGGTTTCCTGGTGCTCTCCGCCCTCCTCATCGCGAGCAACTGGTCGCTCTACCTGTGGGCGGTGCAGAACGGTCGGATGCTGGATGCGAGCCTCGGCTACTTCATCAACCCGCTGGTCAACGTGGCCCTCGGCGCCCTGGTGCTGCGCGAATCCCTGCGCCCGCTCCAGCTCGCCGCGGTGGCTCTGGCCGGCATCGGCGTCGTCGCGGCGGTGGTCGCGGCCGGCACCCTGCCGTGGATCGCGCTGGCGCTCGCCGTGACGTTCGCGGTCTACGGTCTGATCCGCAAGCTGGTGCCGATCGACCCGATCCTGGGGCTCGGCGCGGAGACCTTCGCGCTCCTGCCGATCGCCCTCGCCTACTTGAGCCTCGCGCCGACGCCGCCCGGCCAGGACACCGGGCAGGTGCTGCTCCTGATGCTCACCGGCGTCACCACCGCCCTGCCGCTGATGTGGTTCGCCGCGGCGGCCTCGCGCCTCAAGCTGTCGACGCTCGGGCTGCTGCAATACCTCTCGCCGACGGGCCTGCTGCTGCTCAGCGTGCTCGTCTACGGCGAATCGCTGCCGCCGTCCCGTGCGCTGGTCTTCGGTCTGATCTGGGCCGGCCTCGCGCTCTACGCCCTCGACGCGGCGCGCCGGCGTCCCGTCGCGGCGCATCTCCCTGCGGACGAGCCAGCCTGACGCAAGCTCCACCGGTCAAGCTTCCCCTGTCCAACCACAATCGCCGGGCTCTCTCGCCTCACGCGACGAATCGGCGGGGGCGGCGATGATCCTGAATGAAGCAAAGACGAGGGATGAGGCCGGGCCGCACCCGATCTGGCTGGTGGTCGGGCCGTGGGCGGTGTTCGCCGTGGCGGTGGGCGGGTTCCTGGCGCGGTGGCTGCCGTGACGGTCTTATGATCCCGGCTCTCAAGTCGAGACCCACGCAGCCTTACCCTCCGGATCATCCCGGGGCTCGGCGGAGCCGAGAACCCGGGATGCATAACCGCTGACAGCGAAGAACGAAGCGGACCGTGTTCCGGCCCATCCTGACCCCTCGGCGGTTGTGGATCCCGGGTTCCGCTGCGCGGCCCCGGGATGACGCTGAGGATGGAAGCAACGTCGTGATGATCGATCGGCGACCTTACGTCAGCATCTGCAGGTCGCCGTCCACCGCCAGCGCCTGGCCCGAGATGGTCTTGCCCCGCTCCGAGGCCAGGAACAGGATCTGGTCGGCGATCTGGCGCGCGGTGACGTAGTCCTTGATCGAGGCCGCCGCGAAGGCCGCCTGCTCCATCTCGGAGAAGCTGATCCCGCGCTGCTGCGCCTTGGCCTCCAGCACCCGGCGCTGGCGGTCGCCGGCGACGATGCCCGGCAGCACCGCGTTGACCCGGACGCCGTCCGGCCCGAGCTCGCGCGACAGCGACTTGGTGAAGCCGATCACCGCCCATTTCGCCGCCGCGTAGGGCGTGCGCAGCGGGAAGCCGAAGCGGCCCGCCACCGAGGACAGGTTGACGATCGACGGGTTGGCACTCTTGCGCAAGGACGGCACCGCCAGACGCACGCAGTTGAACTGACCGGTGATGCAGATGTCGAGGGTGCGGTCCCAGTCCTCCGGGTTGATCTCTTCCACGCGGCCCGTCGGCCCGGCGATGCCGGCGTTGTTGACGAGGCAGTCGAGCCCGCCGAGCGCCGTGTCGGCTTCCGCGAACAGCCGGGCGACGTCGTCGCGCGAGGCGACGTCGGCGTAGGTGCCGGTGAGGCCGGCGGGCAGAGACGCCAGCGCCTCGCGGTCGACGTCGCAGACATGGACCCGCGCGCCCTCCTCCGCGAAGGCCTGCGCCACTTCGAGCCCGATGCCGGCGGCGCCCGCGGTGACCAGCACCTTCAGGCCGCTCAAACCCATATCCATTGTATCCTCCCTGTGCAGGGCGCGGGGCGCCCGGTGGTCTCGATGCCTAGGGCGCGAGGCGCCCGGTGGTCTCGATGAAGGCGGCGCTGCCGGCGATGTCGGCGGCGAGCGCCGCGCGGGCACCCTCGGCATCGCCGGCGGCGAGCGCCGCCACGAGGGCCGCGTGGTGCGTCTGCGCTCCGCCCTCGGCGAGGCGGCGGGGCGAGGAGCGCATGTCGAGGTTGAGCACCGGGCCGATGCGCAGCCACAACCCCTCGATGATCGCGATCAGCGAGGGCAGCCCGGCGGCCTCGTAGATCGCGAAATGCAGGTCGCGGTTGGCCCGCATCGCCCGCTCCCGGTCCGGCGTCGGCGACAGCACCTCCCGCCGGAACACGGCGTCGTGCTCCCGGATCGCCGGGAGGTCGCGAGGTCCGACGGTGCGCGCGGCCTCCGCCGCGGCGAAGCCCTCGACGACGATGCGCACCCGGGTCAGTTCGCGGAACTTGTGCAGCGTGATCACCGGCACCCGCACGGCGCGATTCGGCAGCACCTCCAGCGCCTCGTCGGCGACGAGCCGCGACACCGCCTCGCGAACGGGCATCATCGAGGTGCCGAGACGCTCCGCGACGGTGCGCAGGGACAGCCGCTCGCCGGGCGCCAGTTCGCCGGCGATCAGCAGGTCGCGCAGGGCGTCGTAGACCTGCGTGCCGAGAGTGATCCGTGCCGGCGGCGCGGCGCCGTCCGGGTCGGGGCGCTCGCGCGCCTCCCCGCCATGCAAGTCCCGCCGTTCCAAGCGGACCTCCCCCTTGCGTTACCCCAAGGCGTCGACCGGACGGATTCCCCGTCTCGACAGACGCGCCGTTTGATGCCAGCCTAAGTGTGATCACAGATCACGGCAACCCGAACGACCGTGATGCGATCCCGGGCAGGACACGCACCATGACGCAGGGCTCCACTCCGACGCGCCGTCACCTCGTGCAGGGCGGCCTCGCGGCCGGCGCCGCGCTCGCCATGCCGGGCCTCGTGCGGGCCCAGAGCGGACAGCCGATCCGAATCGGCCATCTGACCCCGCGCACCGGCTTCCTCGGGCCGCTCGGCGAATACGCCGTGATGGCGGCCCAGCTCGCCGCCGAGGAGATCAACGCCGCCGGCGGCATCGACGGGCGCAAGGTCGAACTCCTGACGGAGGATTCGGTCAATCCGCAGACCGCGTCGAGCAAGGCCGAGCGCTACGTCGAGCGCGACAAGGTGGCGGCGATCGTCGGCGAGATCTCGTCGGCTTCCGCGCTCGCCATCGGCCAGGTGGCGCAGCGGGGCAAGACCATCTTCCTCAATACCGGGGCGAATTCGGACGCGTTGCGCGGGCAGGATTGCAAGCGCTACATGTTCCACGTCGAGGGCGCCAACTCGATGTACGTCAAGGCGGTCGGCCGCTCCTTGACCGAGGGCGGGCTCGTCAAGGGCAAGCGCTGGTACTCGCTCACCGCCGACTACGCCTTCGGTCACGACCTGCTGCGGGTCGCCAAGGGGTTCATGCAGGGCCAGGGCGGCACCTTCGCGGCCGACGAACTGGTCCCGACCGACGCCACCGACTTCTCGGCCTACCTGATCAAGATCCGGCAGGCGAAGCCGGACCTCGTGATCTCGAACCTCGCCGGCAACCAGATCACCAACTTCCTCAAGCAATATGCCGAGTACGGCCTGCCCTTCCCGGTCGCCGGCTTCGGCTTCGACACCGCGCTCGCCTGGGGCGCCGGCCCCGGCAACTTCGCCGGCACCTGGCCGTGCCTGTGGCACCACACGGTCGATACGCCCACGGCCAAGGCATTCGTCGCCGCCTTCACCAAGAAGTACGGCAAGCCGCCGGAGAACCAGGCCTGGGGCGACTACAACGCGATCAAGATCGTCGCCAAGGCGATGGCGGACACCAAGTCCACCGAGGGGCCGAAGCTGGTCTCGTATCTCGAGAGCGGCGCGAAGTTCGACGTGCAGAAGCCGCGTCCCGGCTATTTCCGCGCCCGCGACCACCAGTTCATCAGCGAGATGTACGCGATCACGGCGCTCCCCGCCGACAAGGTCAAGGACAAGTGGGACCTGTTCACCTCGACCCCGGCGATCCCCGGCCCCAACGAGGACATGGAGGTGCTGGCGCCGACGGCGGAGGAGGCGGCGTGCAGGCTGGAGGGGTAGGAGTCCCGCCGGCTCCACGGTGAAGCGCTCCGGTCCTCGGGAGGCCGGACCGGTTCGTGCGCATCCCTCCTCCCCCCACGGGCGCCCGCCTTTCCCTCCCCCCTCTGCGGGGGAGGGTGGCCCCCGCAGGGGGCCGGGAGAGGGGACGCCGCTTCCGGAGAGGCCGAGACCATCGTGAAGTGCGCCAACTGGAACAGCGTCGCGGTCCCCTCTCCCGCCCGGCTCCGCCGGGCACCCTCCCCCGCAGAGGGGGGAGGGGATCGGGCGCCTCATGCTGAAGCGAGGTGGCACGCCCATGACCTCGAAGATGTCCGACAGGAACTAACCCCGTGCTCCTCCTCACCCTCGCCGTCGAGCAGGTCGTCAACGGCCTCTTCCTCGGCGCGATCTACCTCCTGATCGCGCTCGGCCTGTCGCTGATCTTCAGCTTGGGCGGCATCGTCAACCTGGCCCACGGCGCGTTCTACGCGATCGGCGCCTACCTGACGATCGTGCTCTCGCCCGCCCTCGGCTTCGGCGGCTCGATCGTCGCGGCGCCGGTGCTCGTCGCGGTGATCGGTCTCCTGGTCGAGCGGTTCCTCTTTCGGCGGTTCTACCGCGCCGACCCGATCCTCTCGCTGCTCCTCACCTTCGGCCTCGCCATGGTGGCCGAGCAGGCCTTGCGGATGATCTTCGGCGCGCCGCCCCTGCCCTATTCGATCCCGCAGGCCCTGCGCGGGCAGATCTTCGTCGGCGATTTCGTGCTGTCGCGCTACCGGCTCACCATCCTGGCCGCGGTCATCGTCGCGGTGGCCGGAATCTGGTTCCTGCTCCAGCGCACCACCTTCGGGCGGGTGGTCCGGGCCGGCGTCCAGAATCCCGACATGGTCGCGGCGCTCGGCATCTCGCTCAAGCCCTACATGGCGACCGTGGTGGGCGTGAGCGTCGGCCTCGCCGCGCTCGCCGGGGTGATGCTGGCGCCGATCTCCGGCGTCCACCCGGCGATGGGCGCGGAGGTGCTCACCGGCGCCTTCGTGGTGGTGGTGATCGGGGGCTTAGGCTCGTTCTGGGGCGTGGTGCTCGCCGCCCTCATCGTCGGTGTGGTGCGCGGCCTGATGGTGCTGGTCTATCCGGGCTTCGCCGAGGCTGCGATCTACGCCCTGATGGCTTTCATCCTGCTCGTGCGGCCCCGCGGGCTGCTCGGCGAGCGCATCCTGCGGTTCGAGTGACGACGATGACCGACCGCAGCGACCGTCTCACCCTGCCGCTCCTCGCCGCCGCCCTCGTGGCCCTGCCCCTCTGCCTGCAGGCTCTCGGCCTCACGCTCACCTCGGCCACCGACGTGGTGGTGTTCGCGGTGGCCTGCCTCGGCCTCAACATCCTGGTCGGGCAAACCGGGCTCGTCTCCTTCGGTCACGGCGCCTTCTTCGGCCTCGGCGCCTACGCGGCGGCGATCGGCCAGCGCACCTTCTTCCCCGGCACGCTGCTGCCTCCGGTCCTGTTCGCCCTCGCCGTCGTGGCTTTGGCGTCCCTGCTCCTCGGCCTGCTGATCCTGCGCCGGCGCGGGGTCTATTTCTCGCTCCTGACGCTGGCCTTGTCGGCCCTCTCCTTCACCATCGCCTTCCGCTGGACGGCGCTCACCGGCGGCGAGAGCGGCTATGGCGGCGTCGAGCGGACGACGTTCCTCGGGCTCGACCTCGATGCGGCCTGGACCTGGTACGGGCTCGTGGCGCTCGTCGGCTTCGCGGTCGCCTACGGGCTCGCCCGCTTCCGCCGTTCCCCGGTCGGCACGGTGCTGGAGGCGATCCGCGAGAACGAGCAGCGCGCGCGCTTCCTCGGCTACCCGACCAACCGCTACAAGCTCCTCGCCTTCGCGGTCTCGGCCACGGTGACGGGGCTCGCCGGGTGCTTGAGCGTCTTCACCCACCGCTTCGCCTCGGCCGAGCCCCTCGGCTCCGCCTTCTCGGGCGAGTTGCTCGCCATGGTGGTGATCGGCGGGATGCGCGGCCTCGCCGGGCCGGCGATCGGCGCCCTGTTCTTCATCCTGTTCCGGGAGATGCTGTCGATCTGGACCGCGAACTGGCTGTTCTGGTTCGGCCTTCTCTTCGTCGGCTTCATCCTGTTCTCGCCCGACGGGCTAGTCGGCATCGGCCGGCGGCTCACTCGGATGGTGCGCCCGCCGGCCACCGAGGACGCCGCCATGGCCGGCCGCCGGGCCGGAGCCCCTGAGAACCTGCCGGCCTTTCTGCGGCCGGACAGGGTCGAGAACGGCGTGAATACTGACGGCGTGATTCTCGCCGCCCGCGGCATCGCCAAGCGCTTCGGCGGCCTGAAGGCGGTCGACGGAGTCACGATCGCGGTGCGCGACCGGACGCTGCACGCCCTAATCGGCCCCAACGGCGCCGGCAAGACGACCGCCTTCAACCTGATCTCCGGGATGTTCCGGCCGGACTCCGGCACCGTGACTCTCGCCGAGCGCTCGATCGCCGGCTTCGCGCCGGAGCGGATCTGCGCGGCCGGCATCGGCCGCTCGTTCCAGATCACCAACCTGTTTCCAGCGCTCACCGTCGAGGACAACATCCGTCTCGCCGTGCAGGGCCGCCGCCCCGGCCGGTTCCACCCCTGGCGCGACGCCCGCGCCGACCGGGAAGCCGCGGCCGAGACCGCCGAGATCCTGCGCTGGCTCGGGCTCGCCGGGCTGGAGCGGGCCGAGGCCGGTTCCCTCTCCTATGGCGGCCAGCGCCTCCTCGACATGGGGGTGGCGCTCGCGACGAAGCCCCGGGTGCTGCTCCTCGACGAACCGCTGGCCGGTCTCGCGGCGGCCGAGCGCACCCGCATCGGCGACATCATCAAGCGGGTCTCGACCGAGGTGCCGGTGCTGATGGTCGAGCACGACATCGACCGGGTGTTTCAGATCGCCGACGCCGTGACGGTGATGAACGAGGGCACGGTGCTGGTCGACGGCACGGTCGAGGATGCCCGCACCTCGCCACGGGTGCAGGAGGTCTATATCGGGTCGGGCACCGCCGCGATGGCGGGCAAAGCCCGCCCGAGCGCCGCCGAGCCGCGGGTGCTGCTCGCACTCGACTCCGTCGACACCTTCTACGGCAAGAGCCACATCCTCTCGGGCGTCACCTTCGACGTCCACGCCCACGAGATCGTGGCCCTGCTCGGCCGCAACGGCGCCGGCAAGTCGACCTGCCTCAAGACCATTACCGGGCTGGCGCCCCACGCCGCCGGCCACATCAAGCTCGGCGACGAGGTTCTCGACGGCCGCTCGGCCGCGGCGATCGCCCGGGCCGGAATCGGCTACGTGCCGCAGGGGCGCGGCCTCTTCGCCGGGATGAGCGTCGCCGAGAACCTGGAGCTCGGCCGGCTCAAGCGCCGCACCGGCAACGGCATGCACTGGGACGAGGAACGGGTGCTGTCCTACTTCCCGCGCCTGCGCGAGCGCTGGCGGACGCCGGCCGATTACCTCTCGGGCGGCGAGCAGCAGATGGTGGCGGTGGCCCGCGCCCTCTCCGGCGACGTGCGGGTGCTGCTCCTCGACGAGCCGTTCGAGGGCTTGGCGCCGGCAGTGGTCGAGAGCCTGTTCGAGACCTTCGACGCCCTCCGCCGCGAGGTCTCGATCGTCATCGTCGACCACAACCTCGACCTCGCGCTCGCCCTCTCCGACCGGACCGTGGCGCTGGAGCGCGGCCGGGTGATGCATACCGGCCCCTCGCAGGCCCTGCGCGACGACCTCGCGCTTCGACGGCAGGTGCTGTGGCTGTGAGTTCTTGTCTATGATCCATCCCGAGGGAGATTCGTTGCCGATGCCAACAGTTGCCCCAAGAGTCGCCATCGTCGGGGCTGGGCTGATCGGCCGGTCCTGGGCCGTGGTCTTCGCCCGGTCCGGGTTCGACGTCCGCCTCACCGACCTCCACCCGGCGGCGCTCGACGCCGCGCCGGGGCACATCGAAGAGGCCCTGCGCCAGCTCGAGACCCACGGCCTCGTCGCCGACGTGCCGGCGATCCTCGCCCGGATCCGCACCTGCCCGAGCCTCGCCGAGGCGGTGGCCGGCGCCGACCTCGTGCAGGAGAACGGCCCCGAGACGGTGGAGGCCAAGCGCGCGCTCTTTGCCGAGCTCGATGCCTTGTGCGGACCGGAGACGATCCTCGCCTCCTCGACCTCGGCCATCGTCGCCTCGCTGTTCACCGAAGGCCTCGCGGGGCGCGCCCGCTGCCTCGTCGGCCACCCCGTCAACCCGCCCCACCTCGTGCCGGTGGTCGAGCTCTGCGGCGCGCCCTGGACCGATCCGGCGGTGGTGGAGCGCGCCCGCGCCCTCTACGAGGCCGCCGGCCAGGCGCCGGTGACGGTCCACCGCGAGGTCGAGGGCTTCGTGCTCAACCGGCTGCAGGGCGCCCTGCTCTCGGAGGCCTTCCGCCTCGTCGCCGAGGGGGTGGTGAGCCCGGCCGACCTCGACAAGACCGTGGCCGAGGGGTTGGGCCTGCGCTGGTCCTTCCTCGGCCCCTTCGCCACCATCGATCTCAACGCGCCGGGCGGCGTCGCCGATTACGCGGCCCGCTACGGCGGCTTCTACGGCCGCCTCGCCGCCGACCCGGCCCCCGCCTCGGTGTGGTCGCCCGAGAGCACCGCCCGCATCGTCGCCGCCTGGGACGGCGGCCCCGATCCCGCCCCGCCGGCGGAGCGCAGCCGCCGCCGCGACGCGCGCCTCGCCGCTCTCATGGCGCACAAGCGCGCCCAGTCTTGATCCGAATTGCAGCGCAATTCAGATTAAATCTTTGTTTTCGCATCATTTTCGCCGCCGAACCGGAAGCCGCTTCGGCGAATGATGCTTAGGAGGAGCCATCATGGCCAAGAGAAAAGTCGTCATCACCTGCGCCGTCACCGGCGCGATCCACACCCCCTCGATGTCGCCGCACCTGCCGGTGACCCCTGACGAGATCGCCGAAGCGGCGATCGGCGCGGCGGAGGCCGGCGCCGCGATCGTCCACCTGCACGCCCGCGATCCGAAGACCGGCAAGCCCGACCAGTCGCCGCAAGCCTTCGAGCCGTTCCTGAAGGTCATCAAGCAGCGCTCGAACTGCGTGGTGAACCTCACCACCGGCGGCGCCCCGACCATGGGGATCGACGAGCGCCTCGGCCCGGCAGCCCACTTCAAGCCGGAGGTCGCGTCGCTCAACATGGGGTCGATGAATTTCGGCCTCTACCCGATGCTGTCGCGGTTCAAGACCTTCCAGCACGACTGGGAGCAGCCGTATCTCGAAGGCTCCCGCGACCGGATCTTCAAGAACACCTTCGCCGACATCGAGCACATCCTCACGACCTGCGCCGAGAACGGCACCCGGTTCGAGGTCGAGTGCTACGATATCGGCCACCTCTACACGCTCGCCCACTTCGCCGATCGCGGCGTGATCAAGCCGCCGTTCTTCGTTCAGAGCGTGTTCGGCATTCTCGGCGGCATCGGCCAGCATCCGGAGGACGTGCAGCACATGAAGCGTACCGCCGACCGGCTGTTCGGCGACGATTACCGCTGGTCGGTGCTGGGGGCGGGCCGCAACCAGATGACCATCGCGGCGCAGGCGATTGCGCTTGGCGGCAACGTCCGGGTCGGGCTGGAGGATTCGCTGTGGATCGGGGCGGGCCAGATGGCCGAGTCCAATGCGCAGCAGGTCCTGAAGGTGCGCCAGATCATCGAGGGACTGGGGCTCGACGTCGCGACGCCTGACGACGCGCGCGAGATCCTGGCGCTGAAGGGTGGAGACCGGGTGGAGTTTTAGGATTTTACTTGAACGATACTTGTAGAACGCCGAGGCAGAACCCTCCCCCCTCTGCGGGGGAGGGTGGCGAGCGGAGCGAGCCGGGAGAGGGGCAGCGCGACGCTGATCCAGGTAGCGCCCGTCATCATGGTCGCGACCTCTCTGGACGCGGCGTCCCCTCTCCCGGCCCCTGCTGACGCAGGGACCACCCTCCCCCGCAGAGGGGGGAGGGTTCATGCGCGCACGCGTTGCGCTAAGGCCTAAACCCCGGGCCTACGGCACCATCGCGCCCTGCGTCTCCACATACACCGCGTAGATCGACGTGCTCGCGGCCATGAACAGCCGGTTCTTCTTCGGTCCGCCGAAGCAGAGATTGGCGCAGGTCTCCGGCAGGTGGATCTTGCCGATCAGGTCGCCCGACGGCGTATAGCAGCGTACGCCGTCCTCCTTCGGATCGGCCCAGCCCATCGAGCACCAGACGTTGCCGTCGACGTCGGTGCGCACGCCGTCGGTGAAGCCCGGCGAGAACCCTTCCGCGAAGACCCGGTCGCCGGTGAGCTTGTCGCCCTCGACGTTGAAGGCGCGGATGTTCGCCCGCCCGCCATGGGTCGCGCCGGAATCGACCACGTAGAGGATCTTCTCGTCGGGCGAGAAGGCCAGCCCGTTCGGCCGGTCGATGCCTTCGGCCACCACCTTGGCCTGGCCGGTCGACGGATCGAGCCGGTAGACCCGGGTCGGGAGTTCCGCCTTGTCCTTGTGGCCCTCGTAGAACCCGTCGATGCCGTAGCCCGGATCGGTGAACCAGACCGCGTTGTCGGAGGCCACCACTGCGTCGTTCGGCGCGTTGAGCGGCTTGCCGTCGAACTTGTCGATCAGCACCGTGATCTTGCCGTCCGGCTCGGTGCGGGTCACCCGCCGCGTGTCGTGCTCGCAGGTGATGAGCCGGCCCTGGCGGTCGCGGGTGTTGCCGTTCGAGTAGTTCGAGTTCGCCCGGAACACGCTGACATGGCCGTTCTCGAGCCAGCGCATGATCCGGTTGTTGGGAATGTCGCTCCACAGGAGGTAGCCGCCGTCCCGGAAATAGACCGGGCCTTCGGCCCAGCGGAAGCCGGTGGCGATGCGCTCGATGGCGGCGTTGCCGACCTTGTAGCGGAAGCGCTTGTCCAGCGCCTCGACCCGCGGGTCGGGATAGCGGGTGCCCGGCAGGTCGCCGAGGGGCAGCCGGTCGGCCCGCGCCGCGACCGTGGTCGCCGTGAGGGCGGCGGCGCCCGCGAGGACGTCACGTCGGTTCATCACTCGTCTCCTCCCGTCCGGTGTCTTCGCGCCGGACGGGAGGATTGTACGGAAGCGGAGCGCCGTGTCTCGTGGTTTTCTGGGCAATGAAGCGGAGTCGCCGGGGTAGAACGTCTGGGGACGAGGCGAGCCCGTTCACGAGGAGGGTAGCATGGCGCGTGGCAAGGCGTTCGGAGAGGGTGAGGACCGGACAGTGCGGCCTGCGCATCAGGCCCGGGCCCGCGGGGTCGAAGCCGAGGCGCGTCCGCCCGGCGGCGATGTGAACTCGCGCGTGTGTCCGGCCAATCTCTCCATCCTGCTCGATGTGATCGACGCCATGCCGGATGACATGCTCTCGGATTGTCTCGACAAGAGGCCACCCCAGGAGCGTGACGGGCTATAGAGCTGCCCGGGCTATCGGGACGGCACCGGCGCCGTTCCGCCGTTGGTTTCCTCCGGCACGACGACTGAACCGAGAGCGGCGAAGGCGGCTTCCGGCTCTCGTGCCACGACGGTCAGCAGAGCACGAGCCGGCGCATCCGGAACGGTGCGGCCTTGTTCCCAGTTTCGCACCGTCGACAGAGGAATGTGCAGCGCCTCCGCGAATTCCTTCTGGGTCAGGCCGAGACGGACACGGACGTCTCGCGGACCCGGCACGACGCGCACGGCGGTCGGCTCGCAATCCGGGTCGAAACCGTCCTCCTCCTGATAGGCCCGGATATCGTCTTCGGTCGTTGCGTCGAGTTTGGCTTCGTCGATCTGGGGACGATGCAGGAGCGCTTTGCTCAGACTGAATTTCGCCATCGCGTACGCTCCTTCCTGTTCGAGGGCCAAGCGGTGATGATCCAGCGCACCGGCCCCCGGTCCGTGTAGACGACGGTGTAGAACCGACCTCCGACCTCACCGACCGCGATCACACGAGGCTCGCCGTAGGCTTGACGCAAGTCGGGCCACTCGACGACCTGACCGAGAAAAACTCCGACGGCATCCTCGAAGCCGAAACCGCGCTCAGCGCGCACCTTCTCGTTCTTCTCGTCGTGCCAATCGAAATCCATGCGACAGGGTATGCTTACAGCGCACCTGCCGCAAGGTGGTCATACGGTGTCGCGCAGCGACCCGCGCCGCGGCCGTGGTTCAACCCCTGGTCCGATACGCCTCCCCATCCAACCCATGCGGCCGTCCCGCTGCGAGCAGCGTCTCCCACACCGGGTCCGACAACGGCACGCCCTCGGCCAGGCGCTTCGCCCGCATGCGCCGCTCCGGCTCGCCCGGCAGCAGGACCTCGCCCCCCGGCACCGGCCGGGCGCTCTTGAAGAAGTCGAGATAGGCGCGGGTCTCGCGCACCATCGCGTCCTCGGAGCCGAAGGCCTCCGGCGTCATGTAGAGCGACAGCATGCCGTTGCAGAACCGCCGCGCGCCCGGCCCAGCCGTGCCGGATCCCGTGAGCGCGCCGGCGAGCAACTCACACATCAGCGCGAGCCCCGAGCCCTTGTGCTCCCCGAAGGCCCGGATCGCACCGGCGCCGTTGCGGTTGTCGCGCTCCAGGCCGTCGAGGGGGCCGTAGAGGGTCGCGGGATCGGCAGAGAGGCGCCCGTCGGGCTCGATCAGCACGCCCTCGGGCAGCGCCTTGCCACCCTGCGAGGCGACCAGCACCTTGCCCTCGGCGACCGCGGAGGTCGCGAAGTCGAGGATCACCGGCTCGGCGCCCTGGACCGGGAAACCCGCCGCGAAGGGCGCGGTCGAGAAGCGCCGGTCGACCGAGCCGAAGGGCGCGACGAGGAGGCTGCCCGCCACGTTGACGAAATGCACCGAGACGAGGCCGGCGGCGGCGGCCTGCTCGGCCCACTCGCCGATGCGGCCGAGATGGCCGGCGTGGCGCAGGGCCACGATGGCGACGCCGTTCTCCCGCGCCTTGCGGATGCCGAGTTCGGTCGCGAACGGACCGGCGGTCTGGCCGAAGCCGTAATGGGCGTCGACGAGGGCGAAGGCCGGGCCGTCGCTCACCACCTCGGGCATGCGGTCGGCCTCGACCTCGCCTTCCTGCAACCAGGCGACGTAGCGCGGCACCCGGATCACCCCGTGGCTGTCGTGCCCGGTCAGGTTGGCGGCGACGAGGTAGCGGCCGATCCGCTCGGCCTCGGCCTCGGAGCAGCCCTCGCGCAAGAAGATGTCCCGCACGTAAGCGGTCAGGCCGCTGGCTGAGATCTGCATCAACAATCCTCCCGGTTTCTTGATTCTGGCGGCCGGGAGAATGGCCGCGCCGGAGCCGCAGGTCGAGGGGATCCGGCGCAGATCTGACCCGGCATTTTTCAATCCCGGGGGATGGACATGGCAGCGCTGCCGGTGTCTCATCCCCGCCCAAGGCCGGGCCTCGAAGCACCGGCCATTTTCCCACGGGAGGAACATGCCGATGAGGACGACGCGCCGCGTTTTCCTGAAGAGTGCGGCCACGGTCGCGGCCACGGGCCTCGTCGCCCCGTCGATCATCCGCCCGGCGAGCGCACAAGCGGGCGGCACGATCCGCATCGGCATGGTGCTGCCGGTCACCGGGCCCGGGGCGGATGCCGGCCGCTTCGCCCTCAACGGCGCCAAGATCGCGCTGGAAGCCGTCAACAAGGCCGGCGGCGTGCTCGGCAAGCCGATGGAGCTCGTCACCGAGGACGACCAGACCACCAATCCGGGCGCGGTGCTGGCCTTCTCCAAGCTCGCCTCGCAACCCGACCTCGTGGCGTTCCTCGGCTCGATCCGCTCGACCCAGAACCACGCCATGGCGCCGGACATCCTCAAGACGGCCAAGCCCGTGGCCTTCGGCGGCACCGATCCGGTGCTGACTCAGCTCGGCAACCCGTGGCTGTTCCGCTTCCGCCCGAACGACAGCTTCTCGGCCCGCGTCATCGCCGAGTACGGCGTGAGCACACTCGCCAAGAAGAAGTGGGCGATCATCCACTCGACCGACGCCTTCGGCACCAGCGGCGCCAAGGCGCTGACCGAGGCCCTGGGCAAGGCCGGCGCCACGGTGGCGCTCGACCAGGGCTACACCAACCAGAGCCAGGACTTCACGCCGGTGGTGCTGGCGATCCGCCAGTCGGGCGCCGACGTGATCGGCTCCTACTTCACCTTCGAGAACGACCTCGGCATCTTCGCCCGGCAGCTGCGCCAGCTCGGCGTGCAGGCGCCGTGGGTCGGCTCGGCCTCGATCGTCAACGTCACGGCGCTCAAGCTCGCCGGGCCGTCGCTCTACAACACCTACGGGGTGGCGGATTACGCCGAGGAATCGAGCGACGCGGCGCGCAACTTCGGCAAGGCCTACCGGGCGGTGATGAAGCTCGCCCCCGACAACCAATCCTCTTGGACCTTCGACGCCGTGACGGTGCTGGCGAAGGCCATCAACGCCGCCGGCAAGACCGACCCGAAGGCGATCCGCGAGGCGCTGCTCGCCGTGCGCGGCCACGAGGGGGCGGAAGGCACCTACAACTTCGACCAGAACGGCGACGGCCTGCACGGCTACAACGTGGTGCGCAACGACAAGGGCAACATCGTCTTCGACAAGCGCATCGACTTCTACAAGGCCTGATCTTCGGACACCTTACGCGGGACGGCCCTGTGCCGTCCCGATGCCGTTTCGGCCGTCTCAACAGCGGTACGCCCCCTCATCCGATCCGGGACAGGCCCTCATGGACCTCATCCTCCAGCTCCTCTTCACGGGGATCGGCATCGGCGCCGTCTACGCGCTCGTCGCGCTCGGCTTCGTGCTGATCTTCCGCGCCACCAACGTCGTCAACTTCGCGCAGGGCGAGTTCTCGATGGTGGCGGCCTTCCTGATGGTGGTCTTCGCCGTCGACCTCGAATGGCCGTACTGGCTGTCGTTCCTGCTCGCCATCGGCGGGATGGCGCTGCTCGGGGCCCTGTTCAACCTCGGCGTCTACTACCCGTTGCGTCACCGCACCTACCTGCCGGTGATCATTTCGACCATCGGCGCCTCGATCTTCCTCGCCAACACCACGCTCGCCCTCTACGGGCCGCAGCCGCAGGTGCTGCCGCCGGTCTTCGAGACGCAAGGGTTCCTGATCGGACCGGTCTTCCTTGACACCCAGTACCTGCTGATCATCGCCGTGACCGCGGTGCTGGTGGCGTTCCAGTACTGGTTCTTCGAGCACACGCTGATCGGCAAGAAGCTGCAGGCGACCTCGCAGGACAAGGAGATGGCGGCCCTGCTCGGCATCCCGGTCGCCGGGATGATCATGCTGACCTTCGTCTACAGCGCGGTGTTAGGGGGCATCGCCGGCATCCTGGTGGCGCCGGTGCTGTTCGTGTCGATCCAGATGGGCGCGACCATCGCGCTCAAGGCCTTCGCCGCCACCATCATCGGCGGCTTCGGCGACGTGACGGGCGCGATCATCGGCGGGCTGGCGCTCGGCATCATCGAGACCTTCGGGGCGGCCTACGTCTCGGTGCCGTACAAGGACGCCTTCGCCTTCATCGTCCTCGTCGCCTTCCTGGCCTTCCGCCCGCAGGGCATCTTCGGCGAACGCATCGCGGAGAAAGCATGACCGGCTCCCCTCGCCCCGTCGCGGCGGACCCGGTGTCCGACGCCCCCGCCCGCCGTTTCCCTCTCGGCACCCTCGCCTACGTCGCCCTCGTGGCGGTCGCGGTGTTCCTCGCCGCCACGACGCCGTTCAGCGGCTACGTGCTCAACATCCTGATGCAGGCCGCGACCTACGCCATCGCGGTCATCGGCCTCACCGTCGTGCTGGGCCTGTGCGGGCAGATCAACCTTGCCCAGGCCGCGTTCTTCGGCATCGGCGCCTACGCGGTCGGCCTCGGTACCGTCGATCTCGGCATCAGCTTCTGGCTCTGCCTGCCGATCGGCCTCGGGCTCGCGCTGATCCTCGGCGCGGTCCTCGGCGCCTCGACGCTCCGCTTAGGCGGCCACTATCTCGCGATGGTGACGATCTCGTTCCAGCAGATCCTGACGCTGATCATGATCAACTGGATCCCGGTCACCCACGGACCGGACGGCGTGCCGAACATCAAGCGCCCCGGGCTCTTCACCGACGGCCAGAGCTACCTCGCGCTCTGCGTCTTCGTGCTGGCGGCGGTGGCCTACGCGGTGTGGCGGATGCCGAAGACCCGGCTCGGCCGCGCCATGCGGGCGGTGCGCGACAACGAGCTCGCCGCGGGCGTCACCGGCATCGACATCTACCGCACCAAGGTGGCGGCCTTTGCCATCGGCGCCCTTCTGGCGGGCCTCGGCGGCGGGCTGTTTGCCGGCAGCTTCACCTATATCAGCCCGGACCAATTCTCCTTCGCCGAATCCGTGGTGTTCCTCACCATGGCGCTCCTCGGCGGCGTCGGCTCGCCGGTCGGCGCGGTGATCGGCACCGGGCTGCTGATCCTGATCCCCGAATGGCTGCGCTTCCTGAAGGAGATTCCGGGCCTCTACCTCGCGATCTATGGCCTCGCCGTCATCCTGATCGTGGTGTTCATGCCAGAGGGCATCTGGGGCTTCCTCGGCGACCAGGTGAAGCGCCTGCGGCCGAAGAAACCCGCCCCGGCCCGGGCTCAGGAGCTGACGCTGACGCAAGAGGCCGCCTCCACCGCGCCGGTGCTCGAGGTCGAGGGCCTGTCGAAGCATTTCGGCGGCCTGAAGGCCGTGGACGAGGTCAGCTTCACGGTCGCCCGCGGCGGCATCCACGCGCTGATCGGCCCGAACGGATCGGGCAAGACCACGACGCTCAACGTGCTGTCGGGCCTCTACACCCCGACCGGCGGAAAGGTGCGTCTCAACGGCCAGGACATCACCCGCTTCGCGCCGCACCAGCGCGCGGCGGCAGGCCTCGGGCGGACGTTCCAGAACATCCGCCTGTTCCGCTCGATGAGCGCATTGGAAAACGTGGTGATCGGCGCCGAGCGGCCGGGCAACGGCATCGTCGCCCATGACCGTGCCTCGCTGGAAGCCCGGGCGCGGGCCGCTCTCGCCTTCGTCGGGCTGGAATCCCGGGCCGACGAGCCGATCTCGTCCTTCTCCTACGGCCACCAGCGCCTGGTCGAGATCGCCCGGGCGCTGGCCGGCAACCCGGTGCTCCTCCTCCTCGACGAGCCGGCGGCGGGCCTCAACTCGTCCGAGAAGAACGCGCTGACCGTGCTCCTGCGCCGGATGGCCGCCAAGGGCCTGACCATCCTGATCATCGACCACGACATGACGCTGGTGAGCGACGTGGCGAGCCACATCACGGTGCTGAATTTCGGCCGGCGCATCGCCGACGGGGTCACCGCCACGGTGCTGCGCGAGCCCGCCGTGATCGAGGCCTATCTCGGCCAGGAAGCGACCGAGGGGCCGAATGTCGGCCTCAAGACCGACCTCGCCACGGCGTGAGCAGGAGACATTCATGGCACTCCTGGAAATCCGCGACCTGACCGTGCGCTACGGCGAGATCGAGGCCGTGCGCGGCATCTCGTTCTCGGTCGAGGCCGGCGAGGTCGTGACCCTGCTCGGCTCCAACGGCGCCGGCAAGTCGACCACGCTCAAGACCATCTCGGGGCTGGTGAAGCCGGCCGGCGGCGAGGTTTTGTTCGAGGGCCAGTCGCTGCTGGGCCTCAAGCCCGAGGAGATCGTGCGCCGGGGCGTGGCGCACGTGCCGGAGGGGCGCCGGGTCTTCCCGGGCCTCACGGTGCGCGAGAACATCATGCTCGGCGCCTCGAACCGGAAGGGGCTCACGAGCCGCCAGATCCGCGACGAGGCGGAGGGCATGTTCGAGCTCTTCCCCGACATCCGCCGCTTCGGCGACGCCCTCGGCTGGACGCTCTCGGGCGGCCAGCTCCAGATGGTCGCCCTCGCCCGAGGGCTGATGGCGAAGCCCCGCATCCTGCTCCTCGACGAGCCGTCGCTGGGCCTCGCCCCGGTGATCGTGCAGGCGGTGTTCGCGATCATCGCCGAGGTGCGCCGTCGCGGCACCACCGTGCTGCTCGTCGAGCAGAACGCCCGCATGGGCCTCTCGGTCGCCGATCGCGGCTACGTGCTGGAGACCGGTCAGCTGGTGCTCAGCGGCGAGCCGCAGGCGCTCTGGGCCAACGACGACATCCGGGCGGCGTATCTGGGCGGGCGGGCCAAGGCGGAAGCGCTGGCGCATTGATCAGGTTCGCTCGCATCTACGGGACTTGCACCCTCCGCGTCATTCCGGGGCTGCACAGCGGAGCCCGGAATCCAGAACCGCAGAGGGTAGAGAATGAGGCGGAACACACACCGCTCTGTTCAGAATCTCCTGAGTGTCTGGATTCCGGGCTCCGGTGCGCGGCCCCGGAATGACCAGGAGGGTGGGAGGAGCGTCAGAGCCGACTAACAGCGCTCGACCGCAACTCCGAGATTTGCTCAGCGCGGCGGCGTGACCTGCGAAACACATGATGGCCCGACGGATCGCACCGCCGTATGATGGGCCCCAAGCAACAAGGTCCCATCCATGTCCTCCCCCACGCCCCTCCACCCCACCAACCCCCGCATCGTGCGCCTCAGCCACGAGGACAACGTCGTGGTGGCGGTGGACCCGATCGTGCCCGGCGCCACCGTCGAGGGCGTGACCGCCTCGGCGCGCGTGCCGCGCGGCCACAAATTCGCGGTGGTGACGATCTCCGAGGGCGGGCCGATCCGGAAGTTCGGCCAGATCATCGGCTTCGCCAGCCGCGCCATCGCGCCGGGCGAGTGGGTGCACGAGCATAATGTGGGCTTAGGAGAGGACAAGGGCGACTTTGCCCGCGACTACCGCTTCTGCGAGGAGGCGAGGCCCGTCGCGATGGTGCCCGACGCCCAGCGCGCCACCTTCGAGGGCTATCGCCGGGCCGACGGCCGGGTCGGCACCCGCAACTATGTCGGCGTGCTGACCTCGGTGAACTGCTCGGCCACGGTCGCGCGCTTCATCGCCGAGGAAGCCCGGCGCTCCGGCCTCCTCGACGAGTTTCCGGGCATCGACGGCATCATTCCGCTGACCCACGGCACCGGCTGCGGTTACGACATCCAGGGCGAGGGCGCCGACATCCTCAAGCGCACGCTGTGGGGCTACGCCGCCAACCCGAACATGGGCGGCGTGATCATGGTCGGCCTCGGCTGCGAGGGACTGCAGATCGACCGCTGGAAGCGCGCCTACGGCATCGAGGAGAGCGAGACCTTCCGCAGCTTCACCATCCAGGATACCGGCGGCACGCGCCGCACCATCGAGGCCGGCGTCGCGGCGCTCCGCGAGATGCTGCCGGCCGTCGCGAAAGCCAAGCGCGAGACCGTACCGGCCTCCGAGCTGATGCTGGCGCTGCAATGCGGCGGCTCGGACGGCTATTCGGGCATCACCGCCAACCCGGCGCTCGGCGCCGCGGTCGACCGGCTGGTCTCTGAGGGCGGCACCGCGATCCTCTCCGAGACGCCGGAGATCTACGGCGCCGAGCACCTGCTGACGGCGCGCGCCGCGACGCCGGAGATCGGCCACAAGCTCGTCGAGATGATCCACTGGTGGGAGGCCTACACCGCCCGCAACGGCGGCGAGATGAACAACAACCCCTCCCCCGGCAACAAGGCCGGCGGTCTGACCACCATCCTGGAGAAGTCCCTCGGCGCCACCGCCAAGGGCGGCTCGACGACGCTCACCGGCGTCTACCGCTACGCCGAGCCGGTGACCGCCAAGGGCTTCGTCTACATGGACACCCCCGGCTTCGATCCGGTGGCGGCGACCGGCCAGGTCGCGGGCGGGGCCAACGTGCTCTGCTTCACCACCGGCCGTGGCTCGGCCTATGGCTGCAAGCCGACCCCGTCGATCAAGCTCGCCACCAACAGCGAGATGTACCGGCGGATGCAGGACGACATGGACATCGACTGCGGCGACGTGCTCGACGGCACCTCGATCGAGGAGAAGGGCCGCCAGATCTTCGAGACGATCCTGCGCGTCGCCTCGGGCGAGCGCACCAAGTCGGAAGGGTTCGGCTACGGCGATGCCGAGTTCGTGCCCTGGCAGATCGGCGCGGTGATGTAGCCGGCGCGATATGGCGGGGCGGACGGAACCGCAGTAAGGGGCCTCCGGGGCACAAGGACAAGAACGCTCCGGAGGACACCACGATGACACCTGACGTGAGCAGCGGGAGCGATCTCACCCGCCGCCAATGGAAGATGACGCTGCTCGCGAGCCTCGGCGGCGGTCTCGAATACTACGATTTCATCGTCTACGGGATCTTTGCGAAGGATATCGCCGCCGCGTTCTTTCCGGCGAGCGATCCGGTCGCGGCCCTGACCCTGTCGCTGGCGGTGTTCGCGGTCGGCTACCTCGCCCGCCCCCTCGGCGGCCTGGTGCTGAGCCATTTCGGCGACCGCTACGGCCGCAAGACCGTGTTCGTGGTCACCGTCTTCACCATGTCGGCCTGCACGCTCGGCATGGGCCTCGTTCCGGCCTACGCCTCCTGGGGCGTGTGGGCGACCTTGCTCCTCGTGAGCTTGCGCTTCGTGCAGGGGCTTTGCATCGGCGGCGAACTGCCCGGCGCCATCACCTTCGTGGTCGAGACCGCCTCGCGCCGGCCCGGCCTCGCCTGCGGCATCGTCTTCTGCCTCGTCAACGGCGGCGTGCTGCTCGCGGCCCTCGTCAACCTCGCGCTGCAATCCTGGCTGCCGCCGGCCGCCATGGCGGAGTACGGCTGGCGCATCGCCTTCCTGTTCGGCGGCGTCGTCGGGCTCGTCAGCTTCGTGCTGCGGCGCAGCTTGGAAGAGACGCCCGAGTTCCTGCGCCTCCAGCACCGCGCCGCCCGCCGGCCGATCGGCGAGGTCTTTCGCGATCATCGCGGCGCGGTGCTCCTCGGCATCGGCGTCGTGGCGCTGACGGCCGGCTTCAACGGCATCCTGTTCGCCCACATGCCGGCCTACCTGATCCAGGTGCTGAAATATCCGCCGCGCGAGGTGGCGCTGGCGATGAACGTCGCGCTCTTCGCCATGTCGGCCTCGCTGCTCTTCGCCTCGTTCTTCGCCGACCGGGTGCCGCCGCGCCGCCTGATGCAGGCCTCCGCGCTGATCGTCCTGATCGGGGTGATCCCGGCCTACCAGGTGCTGGCGCGGGGCGGGGCGAACCTGTTCGTGGTGCTGCCGCTCCTCACCATGGCGGTGGCCGGGGCCAACGGCAGCTTCGCCTTCCTGCTCGCCGGGCTGTTCCCGACCCGGGTGCGGTTCAGCGGCGTCGCGCTCGCGCTCAATATCGGCTTCACCCTGCTCAGCGGTCTCGGGCCGCTCGTCGCCAACGCGCTCATCGGCGCCACCGGCTGGGCGGCGGCGCCGGGCCTCATCATCGCGGCCTCGGCGCTGATCGGACTCGTGGTCGCGAGTCGGCTCTCCGACCGGCCGGCGACGCTCACCGAGCCGGTGCCGGCCGCCTGACCCGGACCGGACCGCCCGCCGGGCGGTCCGGCGCTCATCGAGCGTCCGGAGCCCGCCGGGCGATCCAGGCGCCCCAGAACAGGCTGGAGAAGAACCGCAACGGCGGGCCGAAGCCGCTCTCGCGCAGCAGCTCGGCCACCGCCTGCTCCGAATGCGGCGGGTCCGCCCCCTGCAGGATCTTCGCCCGCTTCGCCGCGACCTCGTCGGGCCCGGCACCCTGCTGGCGCCAGCGCTCGCCCCAGGCGGCGAGCAGCAGCGGCTGGCTCGCGTAAGCCTGATGGTTGCCGGCGAGGATCAGCGGCGCGTCCGGCGCCAGGCGCCGGGCGATGTCCCGCAGGATCGCCCGCTTGGCTTCATCGCCGGGCAGGTGGTGGAGGACGCCGATCAGGGTCGCGGCGTCGAACGCCTCGCCCTCCGGCAAGTTGGCGACGGTCCCGCGCACCACCTCTGTGCGCTCGGTCAGCCCCCTCTCCTCCAGCCGGGCGACCGCCAGCGCCAGCATCGGCTCGGAGGGATCGACCGCGGTGAAGCGCCAGCGCGGCTCGAGCGCCGCCGCGGTGACGATCTCTTTGGCCCCCCCACCCGCTCCGGCGACCAGCACCCGTGCGTCGCGGCCCGAGCCGAGGGCGGCGGCCAGCATGCAGGCGGCGAGTTCGTGGCAGGCCTCGTAGCCGGCGAGCGCGATGCGGCTCTGCTGCTCGTATTCCGCGGCGCGGGAACGATCGAATTTCTGGGCGGGGTCTTGTTGCGCGGCGCTCACGGGGCGGACTCCGGTCGGGGAACGGGTCCGCGAGTTGGACCCGGTCGGCGCCGGCGCGCAAGCCGAAGCCGGTCGCCTCAGCCCTCCGGATGCCGCTCGCGCCAGCGCGGGCCGGGGCCGCGCATGTAGTGCAGTTCGGGACGGTAGGGATCCATGACCGCGGCGATGAGATCCCGCCAACGCTGGGTGAGGCGTCCGACGAAAGCCATCAGCATGGAACCGTCCTCCTGCGCGCGAACCTTGAGCCGCGGTCGAGCCACGCACGGATCGTGCCGGCTGTTCCTTGCGAAACTCTTGCAGGGAAATCTGGTCCGAGGCTGGGGCGAGAGTGCGACGGCGGCGTGGAGGGCTTGAGGCAGGATCGCTTAAGGCAGGATTCCTGCGAGCTTCAGCCCGCCCGCGGCGATCACCGCCAGCACCACGCCCCAGAGGTCGAGGGGCATCGCCGCCCACCAGGCGGTGGTCTCCGCGTCGGGCAGCGGCGCGTCCTGCGCCCGTGCGATGTCGCGCATGGTCGTCTCCCTTGGGCCCGCATCCTCCGGGCGCCCGTCTCGCGCGGGCATCCCTGCCTCAGCGTACAGCAGGACGCCGAGAGCCGCAGCAGAAAGACGTGAAATCGGTCACGGGCTGGCGCTCAAAGATGCGCCGCCGGCAAAGGGTGCTCATGAGGGAGGCGGTCACCCCGGATGCGAGCACGAAAGTCCCGACAGGTGCGCGGGTGTCGGATTCCGTCCGGCGTTACGGGGCAGGTGCCGGACCGGCCGTCACGCTTCCTCGTCGGGCTCGGGCGGAACCCCGTACACGCGGATGTAGAGGTCGGCCGTCGGGTCGATCTCGACCGCCCCGGTCTCGCCGGGGCCGTAAACCCCTTCGACCGCGAAATGCCAGGCCTCCTCGAAGCCGACCACGTCGAACCGCAAGGCCGGGAAGCGCCGGTGCAAAGCCTCGAACACCGGAGCCGGAAAGCTCCACGCCGTCGCCAGGACAAACTCCAGCATCGCGCCGCCCGCCCCGTCGTCGGACCGCCCCAGCTCGTCGTAGGCGTCCGCGTTGCGCTGCGTGCCCCAATGGTCCAGCGCCCACGCAGCCCGCTCGGGGCCGTCCGCCAGCGTGCCCGGCATCGGCAGGATGCGGTTGAAGTCGAATGTCGAGGGCGGCGGGGGGCGCGGCTCGGGCGCGGCCCGTCCCACCAGGGCGCACAGCCGAGCCAGGAGACCCGCGATGGGGGGCTCACGGAGCGGCGGATCCTCGACCATGAGGGCCCGGAAGGCCGCCACCTCGGCCGAGGACCCGCGGACCAGGCAGCGCGTCGTCACGTGGTTGGTCATCGCGGAAGGTCCCCGCCGTCATGAGCGAGCGGGCCTTTGCGACACGGAGCGTGCAGGATGGAGAGCCGAGCCATCCCCCGGATGACCCGCGCCTCAGCGCGGGTTCGGGTTCATCGGATCGGCGCCGGCCGGCATCGGGCCGTCATTGGTCGGGAAGAACTTTCTGGACGGCGACTGGCGCGGCTGCACCGGCGTGCCGCGCAACGGCTCGACGTCGACCTGGCCCTGGCGGTTCACCTGGCGCGAGCGCGGTGCGTCCTCGCCGCGCGCCTGTTCGCGGCGCTTGCGGCCCTCGGGCTTCGCGGCGGCGACCGGCGCGTCCTCCTGCTCCTTCGGCTCGGCCACGATGTCGGTGCCGCCTTTGCAGTCGACCAGCCAGACGTCGTAGATCGGGTGCTCGATCGCGTGCAGGCCCGGGCTCGAGGCGAACATCCAGCCGGTGAAGATCCGCCGGTACTTGTTCTCGAGGGTGACCTCGTCGACCTCCAGGAAGGCCGTGGTCTTGGCGCTCTCGGTCGGCGGCCGCGTGTAGCAGACCCGCGGGGTGAGCTGGAGCGCGCCGAACTGCACCGTCTCGTCCACCGCCACCTCGAAGGAGACGATGCGGCCGGTGATCTTGTCGAGGCCGGAGAACACCGCGGTCGGGTTGCGGATCTTGTCGGCCCAAGCCGGCGCGCTCGCGCCCAGGAGGGCACCGCCGAGGAGCAGGAAGGCGCCCGCGGCGCGGCGTGCGGTCATGCGGCTCAAAACCCAGTCGCTCCCGGCTTCGTAAGTTCGGCAGGCCCTACCCGGCCTCTCGCGCCCGACGGAAGCGGGCGCGCGGGCCCCGTCGGCCCGCCCGCGATAGACACAAGGAGGATGGTGGAAAAAGGGCGGGTCGGCTTCCTCGCCGGGGACCTCTTACTCGCCCGGCACCCACGGCACGTAGTCGCCGGTCGCCGCCGGCCGCTGGCCGTAGGAGAGCTGCGAGCCCCGCGGCCGGTAGGCCGCCACCGTGCCGGTGAGGTTCTCCTCGTGCGGCTTCTGCCACTCGCGCGGGACGTAAGATTCCTCCGAGGGCGGGACGTCGGTGGCGTGGCAGAGCCAGCCGCGCCAGCCCGGCGGCACCTTCGAGGCGTCGGCGTAGCCGTTATAGATCACCCAGCGCCGCTCCGAGCCGACCGAGGCGTCGATCAGCGGGCCCTGCGCCCGGTAGTAGCGGTTGCCGAGCTCGTCCTCGCCCACGAAGCTGCCGCGGCGCTTGGTGTAGAATTCCAGGCTGACGGTCGAGCCGCTCCACCAGGTGAAGATCCGAAGCAGGGTGTCTTTCAGCGCCATCGCGACCGTCTCTGGGACCTGAGGTCCTCGGGAACGGGGGGAAGCCCCCCTCAACTCGCGCGGGACTATGGTGAGATGGTCCCCGGATGTCCAGCGCGTCCCGCGCCGCAGCACGATTCCTGTGCGCGGGGCGCTCCCGCCACCGGCACGGCCCCCCCGATTCGCAACGACCTGTGAACAAATCGGTGGTCGGATGCTGCGCCGGCTGTGAACCGGCACCGGTCTCGGGCCGATTCCGCCAAGCCGGACGCGAGCTTAAGCGGAGGTTCGCCGCCATCCACAGGATTCCGCCCTCCACCACAACATCTAGCGAGGAACGGAGTCCGTCGACACTAGTTATTGACGTGGGGCTGCCAGGGTCGGTAGTTTCCAGGCTGACAGGACGGGCGGCCCCGAGGGGCTGAAGGCTCGTCCACCTCTATCCGAGCGTCCCCGCCCTTCCTTGTAACCGGCGGACCCCTGCCACGCGGGCGGTCCCCGGCTGTTCGTGACCGGAGAGTATCCCATGCGGTTCGAGCGTCGCATCACCACCGCGGGGCAGTCGCCCTATGCCAGCATCCCGTTCCGCAAGGCCGTGAGCGAGATCCGCAATCCGGACGGCTCGGTGGTGTTCCGCCTCGACGGCATCGACGTGCCGGAGGCTTGGAGCCAGGTCGCCTGCGACGTGCTGGCCCAGAAATACTTCCGCAAGGCCGGCGTCCCGAAGGCGCTGAAGAAGGTCGAGGAGAACGGCGTCCCGTCGTTCCTCTGGCGCTCGGTGCCGGACGAGGCGGCTTTGGCCGGCCTCCCCGAGGGCGAGCGGACCGGCTCCGAGACCTCGGCGACGCAGGTCTTCGACCGGCTCGCCGGCTGCTGGACCTACTGGGGCTGGAAGGGCGGCTACTTCTCGAGCGAGGAGGACGCGGCCGCGTTCCACGACGAGCTGCGGGCCATGCTCGCCCGCCAGATGGTGGCGCCGAACTCGCCGCAATGGTTCAACACCGGCCTGCACTGGGCCTACGGCATCGACGGCCCGGCGCAAGGCCACTTCTACGTCGACTACAAGACCGGCGAGCTGACCCAGTCGGCCACGGCCTACGAGCACCCGCAGCCCCACGCCTGCTTCATCCAGTCCGTCGCCGACGACCTCGTCAACGAGGGCGGCATCATGGACCTGTGGGTGCGGGAAGCCCGCCTGTTCAAGTACGGCTCGGGCACCGGCTCGAACTTCTCCCGCCTGCGCGGCGAGAACGAGAAGCTCGCCGGTGGCGGCAAGTCCTCGGGCCTGATGAGCTTCCTCAAGATCGGCGACCGGGCCGCCGGCGCGATCAAGTCCGGCGGCACGACGCGCCGCGCCGCCAAGATGGTGATCGTCGACATCGACCATCCGGACGTCGAGGCCTTCATCGACTGGAAGGTCAAGGAGGAGCAGAAGGTCGCCGCCCTCGTCACCGGCTCCAAGGTGGTGTCGAAGCACCTCAAGGCGGTGATGAAGGCCTGCGTCAACTGCGAGGCCGCGGGCGATGCCTGCTTCGATCCCGAGCGCAACCCGGCGCTGAAGCGCGAGGTCAAGGCCGCCCGCAAGTCGATGGTGCCGGACGCCGCGATCAAGCGGGTGATCCAGTACGCCCGCCAGGGCTACACCGACATCTCGTTCCCGATCTACGACACCGACTGGGATTCCGAGGCCTACCTCACCGTCGCCGGCCAGAACTCGAACAACTCGGTCTCGCTGACCGACGACTTCCTGCGCGCGGTCGATGCGGATGCGGACTGGACGCTGACCCAGCGCACGACCGACAAGGTGGCGAAGACCGTCAAGGCGACGGAGCTGTGGGACAAGATCGCGGAGGCGGCCTGGGCCTCGGCCGATCCGGGCCTGCACTTCAACACCACGATGAACGATTGGCACACCTGCCCGGCGGGCGGGCGGATCCGGGCCTCGAACCCGTGCTCCGAGTACATGTTCCTCGACGACACCGCCTGCAACCTCGCCTCGGCCAACCTGCTGGCGCTCTACGACCGCGGGGCCAAGCGCTTCGACGTCGAGGGCTACGAGCACCTGTGCCGGCTGTGGACTGTGGTCCTCGAGATCTCGGTGCTGATGGCGCAGTTCCCGAGCCGCGAGATCGCCGACCTCTCCTACAAGTACCGCACGCTCGGCCTCGGCTACGCCAATATCGGCGGCCTGCTGATGACCATGGGCCTGTCCTACGATTCCCGTGAGGGCCGGGCTCTCGCCGGTGCGCTCACCGCGATCATGACGGGCGTGTCCTACGCCACCTCGGCCGAGATGGCGAAGGAGCTCGGGCCCTTCCCCGCCTACGAGGAGAATGCCGACGCGATGCTGCGGGTGATCCGCAACCATCGCCGGGCCGCCCACGGCGAGGCCGAGGGCTACGAGTTCCTCAACACCAATCCCGTCCCGCTCGACCATGCCGGCTGCCCGCAGGGCGAGCTGGTGGAGCACGCCAAGACCGCCTGGGACCGGGCCCTGCAGCTCGGCGAGGAGCACGGTTTTCGCAATGCCCAGGCCACCGTCATAGCGCCGACCGGCACGATCGGCCTCGTTATGGATTGCGACACCACCGGCATCGAGCCCGACTTCGCGCTGGTGAAGTTCAAGAAGCTCGCCGGCGGCGGCTACTTCAAGATCATCAACCGGGCGGTGCCGGATGCCCTGCGCAGCCTCGGCTACCGCGAGGCCGAGATCGCCGAGATCGAGGCCTACGCCGTCGGCCACGGCTCGCTCGGCCAGGCCCCGGCGATCAATCCGGGGAGCTTGCGGGCCAAGGGCTTCACCGACGACAAGATCGCGGCGGTCGAGGCAGGCCTCAAGTCGGCCTTCGACATCAAGTTCGTGTTCAACCGCTGGACGCTCGGCGAGGACTTCCTCACCCAGACCCTGAAGGTCCCTGCCGAGAAGCTCGCCGACCCGTCCTTCGACCTGCTGACCTTCCTCGGCTTCAGCCGCAAGGACATCGACGCCGCCAACGTCCATATCTGCGGGGCGATGACGCTCGAGGGTGCGCCGCACCTCAAGGTGGAGCATTACCCGGTCTTCGACTGTGCCAATCCGTGCGGCCGGATCGGCAAGCGCTACCTCTCGGTCGAGAGCCACATCCGCATGATGGCGGCGGCGCAGCCCTTCATCTCGGGGGCGATCTCCAAGACCATCAACATGCCGAACGACGCCACGGTCGAGGATTGCAAGAACGCCTACCGGCTGTCCTGGACGCTGGCGCTCAAGGCCAACGCCCTCTACCGCGACGGCTCGAAGCTGTCGCAGCCCCTCAACTCGGCCCTCATCAGCGACGAGGCCGACGAGGAGGAGGATGCGGTCGAGGCCCTGCTGGCGCTGCCGGCGGCCGCCAAGACCGTCGCGGTGACGGAGAAGATCGTCGAGCGGATCGTCGAGCGCGTCGAGCGCCTGCGCTCGCAGGAGAAGCTGCCGAGCCGCCGCAAGGGCTACACCCAGAAGGCCAAGATCGGCGGCCACACCATCTTCCTGCGCACCGGCGAGTACGACGACGGCCGGCTCGGCGAGATCTTCCTCGACATGAACAAGGAGGGCTCGGCGCTCCGTGCCTTCATCAACAACTTCGCGATCTCGGTCTCGCTCGGCCTGCAATACGGCGTGCCGCTGGAGGAGTACGTCGACGCCTTCACCTTCACCCGGTTCGAGCCGGCCGGCTTCGTCCAGGGCAACGACGCGATCAAGAACGCCACCTCGGTGCTCGACTACGTCTTCCGCGAGCTGGCGATCTCGTATCTCGGCCGCGCCGACCTCGCCCATGTCGACCTCTCGGAGATGGGCACCACGGTGACGGGCGGCGTCGCCCCGACGAAGCCCGCGACCGGCGCGGACGCGGTCCCAGCGAACAACGTCGTGTCGCGCGGCCTGCTGCGCGGCTCGGGCGACCGGCTGACGCTGATCCATGGCGGTCCGGGCGGCACCACCCCCGGCGTCGCGGCGCCGAGCACGGGCCAGACGGCTCCGGCCGGCGGCAGCGTCCACGCGGTGCGGGGTTCCGTGGCCCTCAAGACCGAGCCGACGCTCGCCGGCCGGGTCGAGGCGCTAGTGGAATCCCTCCCCTTCGCCAAGCCGGATCCGGCCGCCGCCGGCCGCTCCGTCTCGGACCGCCGGGCCGAGGCGAAGATGAAGGGTTATGTCGGCGAGGCCTGCCCGGAATGCGCCAACTTCACCCTGGTGCGGAACGGGACCTGCCTGAAGTGCGACACGTGCGGTTCGACGACCGGGTGCAGCTGAGGCGTGACCGGCCCGGGCGGCGTGCGCCCGGGTTGGATCGGGATAGCCTGATCTAAAGACCGCACGGCAGGCGGGCCTCGCGGCTCGCCTGCCGCGATGATTCGAGGGGACGACACCACGCTTACCGGGTGTTCGCCCAGTTCCTCTCTCGTCTGTCCGGCTTGCTCGACAGTACTGATACCCTCCGCGTCATCCCGGGGCCGCGCAGCGGAACCCGGGATCCATAAACGCTGACGGTTCAGGATGACACGGAACACTCTTTGCCTTTTCCGTGCTCCTCCGCGGTTATGGATCCCGGGCTCTCGACTTCGTCGAGCCCCGGGATGACGTGGAGAGATGGAAGTCTGTGCGCGCGATTGATCGAACGGATCAATTCAGCAGTCTTCGACTTGCCATCACCGCCCCGCGAACCGATGCTCCACGGCATCCCGCAGGTGGTACCATCCGCTCACCACCGGCAGGAACCACGGTTTGCCGTCGTAGAACGGCACCGGGACCCGCGGGAAGGACGGCGCGTCGAAGGCGCTCGGGCGGTTCTGGCGGCCCAGAAGCTTCAGCGCCGCCTGGTGGCCGAGATAGGTCATCAGCGCCACGCCGTTGCCGTTGCAGCCGACCGCGAAATCGACGCCGTCCTGCCGGCCGAGATGGGCGAGCTTGTCGGCTGTCATGCCGACCTTGCCGCTCCAGCAATGCGTCACCTGGACCTCCGAGAGCTGCGGCCAGACCGCCCGCATCAGGGCGTGCAACTTGGGCGCGGCATCGCGCTCCGGGACCGTGAACATCCCCGGCCGGCTGCCGAACAGGAGCCGGGTGCCGTCCGGCGAGGGCCGGGCGTAGATCAGCTCGCGACGCGAATCGGTGATCATCCGCCGGCCCGGATTGATCTCGTCCATCAGGGCCCGCGGCAGCGGCGCGGTGGCGATCTGGTAGCTCCGCACCGGCACGACCCGCTGACGCAGGTAGGGGCTCGCCCGGTCGCTGTAGCCGTTGGTGCCGTAGAGGACATGCCGGGCCCGGATGCGGCCGCGCCCGGTCTCGACGGTGGAGAACCCGTCGCCCGACGGCTCGACTGAGAGCACGGGGGCGTGCGAGCGCAGGGTCGCGCCGTGGCGCCGGGCGAGGGCGCGGAGCGCCCGGTGGTACTTGCCGGGATGCAAGCCGCCGTAATCGTCGATGACGATGCCGCCGTGGTAGAAGTCGGTGCGGGTCACCTCGTGCTGGCGGCTCTTGGGGATCTCGTGGACGGTGACGCCGGTATGGCGCGCCAGGAGTTCGCCGTTGCGGCGCAGGCGGTCGTAGTGGCGCGGCACGTAGGCGGCGAAGTAGCGGCCGACCACGCCGAGATCGGCGTCGAGGGCTTCCTCGCGGATCAGCGTCTTCAGGTGCTCGTAGGACGAGAGCGAATCCTCGAGCAGCCGCGCCATGCGGGCGGCATCCACCCCCTTGATCGCGCCGCCGATCACCAGCTTCTGCCCGCTCGACACCATGCCGCCCGAGCGGGTCGAGGCCCCGGCGCCCAGCTCCTCCGCATCGACCACCGCGACCGACACGCCGTTGCGGGCGAGCTCCGCCGCCGCCGAGAGGCCGCAATAGCCGGAGCCGACGACGAGCACGTCGGTCGCGTCGGGTAGCGGATCGCGGGCGGTCTCCGGGGCGGCGGCGTCCCACCAGTACGGATCGGTGGTGAAGCCCTCGGCGAGGAGGGCGGCCGGATTAGGCATGGAGGGCCTCGGGGGTCTGGCGAAGGGAGGAGAGGAAGCTTTTCGTGCGCGCGTGCCGTGGTTCGCCGAAGAGGGCCGAGGGCGGTCCCTCCTCGACGATGGCGCCCTCGGCCATGAAGACGACGCGGTCGGCGACCTCGCGGGCGAACCCCATCTCGTGGGTGACGACCACCATCGTGGTGCCGTCGCGGGCGAGCCCCCGCATCACGTCGAGCACGTCGACGATCGTCTCCGGATCGAGGGCCGAGGTCGGCTCGTCGAACAGGATCGCCTTCGGCCGCATGGCGAGCGCCCGCACGATCGCCACCCGCTGCTGCTGGCCGCCCGAGAGCGCGCTCGGGTATTCCTCCGCCTTGTGGGCGAGGCCGACCCGGGCCAGCAGCGCGCGCGCCTGCGCCTCGGCCTCCGCCCGCGATAGGCCGAGGCGGCGCATCGGCGTCAGCGTCATGTTGCGCAGCACCGTGAGGTGCGGGAACAGGGCGTAGTCCTGGAACACCATGCCGATCTCGGTCCGCAGGCGCTGCCAGGCGCCTTCGTCGTGCAGATCGACCGCCCGGCCGGCGACGCGCAGGCTTCCCGAATCCGGCCGTACCAGCCCGTTGATGCAGCGGATCAGCGTGCTCTTGCCCGACCCGCTCGGGCCGATCAGCACCACGACGCTGCCGGCCGCGACGTCGAGGTCGATGCCGTGCAGGGCCCGGAACGCGCCGAAGTTTTTGGTGAGCCCGCGCAGGGAGATGAGCGGCTCCGCATTCATGCGGCGAGCTCCCGCACGGCCCGCTTGAGAGCGTCGCGCGCCGTCTGGAGCTGCGTGCGCCGGGCGACGAGGGCGGCCCGGCGCGCCTCGAGCCGCGCTTGCGCCGCCTCGACGCTGCGCGCCACCGCCTCCGGCGCCGGGCCGCCCGGCAGGGTGCGGGCGGCGACGCTCAGGGCCGGATCGAGGCTTTGCCGCACCGCCTCCTCCGGGAGGTGGAGCGCCCGGCCGGCCTCGCTGAGGGCCGCCGCATCGACCATCGCCGGCGTGATGCCTTCGGCCGAGAGGCCCGCATCCATCGCCGCCCGCACCACCGCGCCGACGACGTGGTGCGCCTCGCGGAAGGACAGGCCGGCCTCGCGCACCATCAGGTCGGCGAGGTCGGTGGCGGCGCAAAAATCCTCGGTGACGCGCCGGCGCATCAGGGCGGCGTTGGGGCGCGCGGTCGCGATGATGAGGTCAAACAGCGCGAGGCACCGCAGGGTTTCCTCGCCCGCTTCCCACACGCCGCGCATCGTCTCGCGGTTGCCGTCGATGGTGTTGGTGAAATGCGTGCCCTTCACGGCGCTCGCCGCCGCCACGTAGAGGCCGAGCATCTGCCCGGCCTTGCCCTTCAGATGCTCCAGCACCACCGGGTTCTTCTTCTGCGGCATGATGCTGGAGGTGCCGGTGACGCGGTCGGGAAATTCGATCGTCTGGAACTCGTGCGAGACCAGCACGTGGTAATCCTGCGCCACGCGGCTCCACCCGATCGCCACCTGCGACAGGCCCGCCAGGATCTCGAGCCCGAAATCCCGGGTCGCGACGGCATCGAGCGCGTTCTCGACGAGCCCGTCGAAGCCGAGGCTTTTCGCCAGCATCCCCCGGTCGATCGCGAAGGCGGTGCCGGCGAGCGCACCGGCCCCGAGCGGGCTCGCATTGGTGCGCGCCCAGGCATCCGACAGGCGGCCGAAATCGCGGGCAAGCGACTGCGCGACGCCCGCGAGGTAGAAGCCGTAGGTGACGGGCTGGGCCGGCTGGAGATGGGTGTAGCCGGGCATCACCACGTCGCGGAAGCGGTAGGCGCCGTCCAGCGCGTGCTCCTCGACCGACAGCAGGGCCTGGCCGGCATCGAGCAAGAGGTCGCGGGCCCGCATCCGGTCGAGGGCCGAGGTCAGGTCGTTGCGGCTGCGGGCGATGTGCATCCGCCCGCCGGCATCCGCACCGATCAGCCGGATCAGCTGCGCCTCGTAATTGAAGTACGAATCCTCGCGCTCGGGATCGAGGGGGACGGCGCCCGGCCCCTCCTCCTCCATCCGCAGGAGACCCGCCGCCAGGGCGCGCGCCGCCGCCGGACTGACTAAGCCGCAGGCCGAGAGCATCAGCACGTGGGCTTGGTTGAGGTCGGTCATGTGGGCGAACACGGCCTGGAAGTCCCGCGCGAGGCGCGGCGCGTAGATGTGCTCGCACACCTCCGGCGCGACCGGCTCGGTGAGCCGGCGGCTGACCTTCGATTCCATGGCGGAGATCCTTTTGTTAGATCTTTGGACCACGGCCGGCCACGGGCCGGTCGCTACGGAGAATGGGAAGGACCGAGATCAGGGAAGCTGCGGGGCGGGGGTACGGGCGGCGGCGGCCGCCTCGGGAGCGAGGCGGCTCTGAGGCCGGCCGAGGCGCCGCTCCAGCCAGCGGCCGAACCAGGACAGGCCGGAGCAGATCACGAAATAGGTGACGAGCACCGCGCCGTAGACGAGGAAGGCGGGATTCCAGCCCTCCATCATCGTGGTGCGCTCGACGATGATCTGCCCGACCTTGAAGAACTCGCCGACGCCGACGAGGGCGCCGAGGGATGTCGCCTGGATCAGGAGCGTCAGCAGCCCGACGAAGGGCGGCAGGATCGCGCGCAACGCCTGCGGCCCGGTGATGAAGCCGTAGACCTCCCAGGTCTTGAGGCCGAGAGCCGCGGCGCTCTGCCATTGGTGGCGCGGCACGGCGTTGAGGCCGCCGCGCACGATCTCGGCACCGTTGGCGCTGCCCCACAGGGACAGGCCGACCGTCACCGCCCAGAACGGCGTCAGGTCGAGCCCGGCGAGGGGTGCTACGAAGAACACCAGGAAGATGTTCACGATCAGCGGGATGTCGCGAAACAGCTCGACCCAGACCCGCACCAGGACCCGCAGGGAGCGGTAGCGCAGCGTCGCGAGGATGCCGAGGATCCCGGACAAAACGGTGACGAAGAGGAGCGTGGTGAGCGAGAGCGCCAGCGTCATGCCGAGGCCCTGGAGGATGAAGGGCAGGTTCTTGACGAGGAGATCCATGACGGTGCCCCCTCAGTGCCGGAACGGCGCGTTGAGCCGGAATTCGAGCCGGCTCGCCAGGAACGACAGGACGAGGACCAGGGCGAGGTAGATCACGCAGATCGCCGCGAACATCTCGAGCGTACGAAAGTCCATCGAGATCCGGTCGATCGCCACGTAGGTGAGCTCGGCGAGCCCGATCGCCTGGAGGTAGGACGAGTTCTTCAGGAGCGAGATCGCGGTGTTGAGCATCGCCGGCAGCGCCACCCGGATCGCCAGCGGCGCCGCGACGAGGTGGAAGAAGCGCCAGGGCGTCAGCCCGAGGGCGTAAGAGGCCTCGCGCAGGCCCTTGCCTACGGTGGCGAGGCCGCCGCGCAGGTTCTCGATCTGGTAGGCACCGGCCCACACCGTCAGGCAGAGCACGCCCGACCAGAACAGCGACAGCTTCAGCCCGATGCCCGGCAGCCCGTAGAAGATGAAGAACAGCTGCGCCAGCATCGGCGTGTTGCGGATGAACTCGACATAGGCCGCCACGATCCGGTCGAGCACCGGCACTTCGAGCACCCGCACGGCCGCGCCGAGGAGGCCGACCAGCACCGAGAGCACGATCGACAACAGGCTGACCTGGACCGTGAGCCACAGGCCGCGCATCAGCGCGGGCCCCTGCGCCGCCAGGTAGGCGAGATCGAAATCCATGCCGGCATCCCTCGGTGTCGGGGGCGGCCGCCGCGGGCCGCCCGGCTCAAGGTTTTCAGCGCATCCCGTGCTTCAGCGGGCCGTCGGCTTCGGCTTGGTGAAGGCGTCGGCGTAGAAGGGGCGCAGGTCGGCGGGCACCCACTTGTCGACCCATTTCGCGTAGAGCCCTTCCGCCTTCATCCGGGCGAGCGCCGCGTCGACATAGGCCATCCACTCGGGATCGTTCTTGCGCAGGCCCGCGGCCGCGTCCGTGACCGCGAAGGACTCGCCGACGAGGCGCAGGGACGGATCCTTGGCGGCGACCACCACCAGCGTCGCGGCATCGTGGGTGTAGGCGTCGCCGCGGCCCTGCTTCAACGCCTGGAGGGCGTCGGACGCCGTGTTGAGCCGCAGGGTCTCGACCTTCGGCATATTGTCCTCGAACCACTTCGCCTGGGTCGAGCCCTTGAGCATCACCACCGTCTTTCCGGCGACGTCGTCGAGCTTCTTGATCGGGCTGTCCTTGGCCACCAGCATGTCCGAGCCGCCCCAGCGATAGGGCGTCGAGAAGTCGATCACCCGGGCCCGCTCCGGCGTCACCCCGAGGGTGGCGATCAGGATGTCGACCTTCTTGCCCATGAGCTGCGGGATGCGGTTCTCGGCGGTGACGCAGGTCAGCTCGATCTTGTCGGCCGAGCCGAAGGCCCAGGCGGCGATCTGGACCGCCATGTCGGTCTCGATGCCGGAGAAATTGCCGGACTCGTCCTTGTAGCCGTAGGGCGGCTGGTCGCAGCGAACGCCGGCCCGCAGCACGCCGGCGGCCTGGATCGCCTTCGGCAGCGGCGGCAGTGCCTGGGCCGCCGCGGCGGCGATGCCGGCGGCCATGAGGGCGGCAGAGACGAAGGCGGTGTGCGCGAGGTGCCGCAGCAAGGTCATCGGGTTCCCCTCCGGTCGGTCGGTGGTGTGTGGTCTATGCATCATTCGCCGAAGTGGTCACCGGTTCGGCGGCGAAAATGATGCAGAAACAAGAAGCTAAGCAGAGTTGCCCCGTGCAGCTCTGCTTAGCGGGACGCCGTCATCCATCGCGCCGGCGCCCGAGCTGGTGAGCAGGGCAATGGCGTGGCGGCCGGCGAGCGCCCCCTCGGCGCCAAGCACGAACAGGGCCGCGACGCTCGCGGCGGCGGACAGTTCGGCGTGGAGGCCGCCTCGGCCGAGGCGCCCCTGCGCCGCCCGCGCGGTCTCGTCGTCCACGACCACCGCCGTGCCGCCGCTCTCGCGCAGGGCGTGGAGCGCCTGGAAGGTCACCGTGTCGCCGCCGATCGAGAGCTGCGCCGTCTTTCCCGGAAACGACTCCCGGTAATCGGCCCCGGCGAGGACGCGGGCGAGGCGCGGGAACGGCTCGACGGCGACGAGACGCGGCATCCCGCGCCCGAGTTCCTGGAAGCCGAGGAGGAGCCCCGACAGCAGGTCGCCCCGGGCGCACGGCACCACGACGAGATCGGGCAGGCCCGCAGCGGCGATCTCTGCCGCGAGAACCTTGTAGCCGGCGATCCCGAACGGGTTGGTGCCGATGGCCGGCCGCCGGTAATTGGTCGCCGCGAAGGCCCCGTCCGCGACGCGCCGCCCGACATGCTCCCAGCGCGCCGCGCTGTCGGCGACCTCGACGAGCCGGGCGCCATAGGCCTGGATCGCCCGGCGCGCCCCGGCCGGCATGGACGGGGTCGTGGCGATCTCGGCCGGCAGCCCCGCCCGCGCCGCGTAGGCCGCGAGCGACACGCCGGCATTGCCGCTCGACGCCGCCACCACCAGCGGGGCGCCGAGTGCACGGGCCCGGGCGAGAAGCGGGGCGCTCATCCGGTCCTTGTGCGAGCCGGTCGGGTTGCACCATTCGAGCTTCAGGGACAGCCGGCCGAGACCCGCCTCCGCGGCGAGGTCCGGTGCCTCGATCTGCGGTGTTCCGCCCTCGCCCAGCGAGATGCCGTCGGTCGAGGGCAGGACGATTCCGCCCGATGCTGCACCGCGAAAGACGAGCCGCAGGTTCGCCGCGTGCCCTTCGGCCGCGCATCGTGGGCACCCGCCGTCGTCATCTCCGAGGGGGAGCGCGAGATCGCAGCGCAGGCAGGCGAACCCGCTCGGAGACTGCCTCTGTATGTCGCGTTGCTCGACCATGAGGGGCAGTGTGCGAGCGTCCGGCTATCTGGTCAAATGCTGGTTTCTGCGCATGCTATTCACGGGCGATATGGGGTGATGCATGAACCTGAGGCAGGTTGAGGCTTTCCGCGTCGTGATGCTGCGCGGATCGATGACGACGGCGGCACAGGCCCTGCGCACGTCGCAGCCGAGCGTCAGCCGGCTCATCGCGGAGCTGGAGGCCGCGACCGGCCTCACCCTGTTCGAGCGCCAGGGCGGGCGCCTGCGCCCGACCGACGAGGGCTTGTCCTTCTACCGCGAGGTCGAGCGCAGCTTCCTGGGGTTGGAGAACCTCGCCCAGGCCGCGCGCGACATCCGGGTGTTCGGCAGCGGACGCCTGCGGATCGCCGCGATGCCCGTGATGGCGCTCGGCTTCATCCCGCGCTGCATCCGGCGCTTCCGCGCGCAATTCCCGACTGTCGCGATCTCCCTGCAGATGGGCAGCGACGGCACGGTGATGCGCTGGATGTCGGCGTCCTATTGCGACATCGGCTTCATGGCCAACATCGTCGAGACGCCGTTCATCGAGTACCGCCCGCTCTACGCGATCCCGGGACTGTGCGCCCTGCCCCCGGGCCACCGGCTGGCCGAGCGCGCCGTCATCGTGCCGGAAGACCTCGAGGGTGAGGCCTTCATCTCCCTCTCCCTGGAGGACGGGGCGCGGACCCGGGTCGACCGCGCCTTCGAGGCCGCGGGAATTGGTCGCCAGCTAATGCTGGAGACGCCGTTCGGGGCGACGATCTGCGCCCTCGTCGAGCAGGGCCTCGGAATCGGCATCGTGAACCCGATCGCGGCTGACGATTACCGCCGCAGCGGCATCGCCTTCCGGCCGTTCCGGCCCGAGATCCCGTTCCACGGCCACGCCCTTTTTCCGAGCCGCCACCTCAACAACCCGCTCATCGACGGCTTCCTCGCCGTCGTGCGCGAGGAGCTGGCCGGCTACGAGACGACGGCGACGGGCTTGCGGGAGTGAAGTGCCTCCCGTCAGGCCGTCACGGTTGTACGGAGCGGCGCGTAGGTGGCCAGGTAGCTGCGTGGCCCGATCATCGGCAGCAGCGCATTCCTCAGCCAGCCCGGCATCGTCGCCGTACGCGACAGCCGGTCGGTCATGGCCTGGACATGCGCGACCCGCGGCCGGCGCAGCCGCTCGTAATCCTGCCCGACCGCGCCCCAATCGCGCGTCCCCGCCAGCCGATCGGCGAGGACCAGCGCGTCCTCGAGCGCCAAAGCCGCGCCTTGCGCCCAGACCGGGGCGGTGGCGTGGGCCGCATCGCCGACGAGCACGACGCGGTCGCGGGTCCAGGCTGGAATGCGGACCTCCTCCAGCGGGGAGTGATGGAGGCCCGCCGGCTGCGCGAGCGCCGTCTCCAGGGTGTCGCGGACGCGGCGCGGAAAGGCCGCGAAGGCCCGCCGCAGGCCGCCCGGATCGAGCCCCTCACCCGACTCGGCGCTCGCCGAGATCCAGGCATAGGCCTCGCCGCGATCGACGGGGATGAGCAGGAACAAGGCGCCGGCCCCGGCCCACAGCGTCCAGGCTTCGACGCCGGGATTCGGCACCATGACGCGCCAGCTCTGCGACGCCAGCAGCGCTGCGCCCGGCGCGCGATCGTCGAACAGGCTGCGCCGCACCCGCGAATGCACGCCGTCCGCCCCGACGAGCAGGCCGCCCGCCTCGGTCGTGCCGTCGTCGAGATCGACCGCGACACGCTGCGCGCTCTGCCGGCCCGCCACGATGCCGGCCCCGTGGCGCAGGTCGTCGGGGGCAAGGCCGAGCTGCAGGAGGCGCAGCAGATCGGCGCGGCGCAGGCAATGCGGTCCCATCTCCGCGCCCCAGAACGCCTCCTCGTCGACGGCGAAGAGCAGACGGTCGCGCTCGGTGCGGTACTCCCGCCGGTGCAGGCGCGCGCCGACCGCCCGGAGCTCGTCCAACAGGCCGAGTTGGGCGAGCGCCCGCACCGCGTTGCCGGGCAGGTTGATGGCGAGCCCCGCTTCCGCCGGGCCGCCACGTCGCTCCAGCGTAAGGGAAGGAAGGCCGCGCCGGTGCAGGGCGCGCCGGACCGCGAGGCCGGCGATGCCGCCGCCGGCGATGAGGACGCGATCGACAGTGTCGGTGGTCATCTGGCTGCGCGCTGCTCCGATCGATGGACGACACGGACTCCCTATGCACGATCCGGGGCGACTTGCACCCGCGTAGCCCCCTCCCCTCGCGGGCCAGGTCACGGGTGTGGCGACCGTGCGCAGAGCGGAGTTAGCGCCACGATTGACAGGCGAGCCGGCTACCCTTAAACGACCGCTCACCGACGGGGCGCCGAGACGAACGGCTTAGCCCCGCAGGACTTCCCGAGAGAGACTAAAGCAAGGGCCAGGGCAACCCGGCGCTGCTTTCTGTTCTCCAAGGGTACGAGATCTGGCCCCAGGCCCGATCAGCTCTTTGACAAGTTCATACGAGAAAGAGAAGCGTGGACGGCGTCGTCCCTGCGGATCCTGCCTTTGGGTGGGATCGTGAGTAGGATGATGCTGGTCTGACGTTTCGGTGCTCACACGATCAGGCGGAAACGCCGGTCGGTCGTGAGCCTCCGTTTATGTTGTGATCAGCTATGATCAGCTCTTCAACTTGAGAGTTTGATCCTGGCTCAGAGCGAACGCTGGCGGCAGGCTTAACACATGCAAGTCGAGCGGGCCCTTCGGGGTCAGCGGCAGACGGGTGAGTAACGCGTGGGAACGTGCCCTTCGGTTCGGAATAACTCAGGGAAACTTGAGCTAATACCGGATACGCCCTTATGGGGAAAGGTT